>JBAXUD010000034.1:0-14645 GCA_037129875.1 Mycobacteriaceae bacterium | reverse complement strand
GCCGCCGAAACCATCGGCGGGGCGGAGACGATGACGCTGGGCGACTACCGGATGATGCCGCGGGCCACCTTCTGCCAGCCGCAGGTCGCCAGCTTCGGGCTCACCGAGGAGCAGGCCAAAGCAGAGGGCTACGACCTCAAGGTGGCCAAGTTCCCGTTCAGCGCCAACGGCAAGGCGCACGGGCTTGGTGATCCCACCGGCTTCGTGAAGGTGATAGCCGATGCCAAGTACGGCGAACTGCTCGGCGCGCACCTCATCGGACCCGACGTGTCCGAACTGGTTGCCGAGCTGACGCTGGCCCAGAAGTGGGACCTGACCGTCAACGAGCTTGCCCGCAATGTGCACATCCACCCGACGCTGTCGGAGGCGCTGCAGGAGTGCTTCCACGGCCTCGCCGGCCACATGATCAATTTCTGACGTTGGGCGCGGGTGAGACAGGATCCGTGGGGTCGGTCGTCGTCGCCGCCGTCGGCGGCCTGGCGCTCGGGCACATCGTCTGGCTGATGCTCATCTCGCTGGCGAGGGGATCGTCGTCGGTGAGCAGTGGGGTTCTGGTCATCTCGGCGCTGGTTCTGCTCGGGGCCGCCGCGGCCGGCTATCAGGCGTGGCAGAGGTATGAGCGCAAGGAACTTGTGTCGGCGGTGTTCCTGGCCGCCCTGCCGGTGTCGCCGGTGATCTTCACGTTGATCGTGCTGGGGCAGACCTACCTTTAAGCCTTTAAGTGTCGGCGCGGTGGTCGGCACGGTATGCACAGAGGCTGATTCATCCACAGGGACGCCCGGGACACGAAGCCCGAGTCGGTCCGCCTCACTATTATCGAAAGTATGTTCGACAGTAGTGATTCCGACCCTGCACTCATCGACGCGATGGGTGCGGCTGCCCGAGCGGAGTCGGTCGCCACAGCCCGCCGGCTGGCCGCCGTAGGCGAACTGTACGCCCGTCGCGCCGTCGAGTGGGCAGAACGCGAACTGTGGTGCGCTGACCCGTTCGAAGCGGTGGCAGCCGAGGTCTCCGCCGCGCAGAACATCAGCCGTGGGCGCGCCGCTACCCAGATTCGGTACGCGCGAGAGCTACGGGACAGACTGCCGAATGTCGCGTCGGCATTTGCCACCGGAGCCGTCGACTTCCGGATGGTCTCGACGATCATCGCCAGAACGTCGAACGTCGACGCCTCCGCAATTGCGGATGTCGATGCCGCCCTGGCCCGCCTCGCGCCGAAGTGGATGAAACTATCGGGTCCCAAGCTCATCGATCGCATCGACCTTTGGATCGCGAAGTTCGACGCCGACGGTGTTCGGGTCCCACCGGAGATCGACGGGCAACGGTATGTCGAGGTGGGTCCGACCACCCCGGGCATGGGCGGCATCTGGGCGAACATCCACGCCGCCGATGCCGCGGCCTTCGACCAACGCCTCGACGCGCTGGCGGCCACGGTATGCAAGGACGATCCCCGGACGGCGATGCAACGCCGAAGCGACGCGGTGGGGGCGCTGGCCGGCGGGGCGGACCGACTGATGTGTGCGTGCGGATCGCCGGACTGCCCCGCGGTCGGTGCCGGCGGTGCAGCGCCGGTAGTGATCCACCTGCTGGCCGAGCAGACCACTGTGAACGCGACCGGGAACACCCCGGGCTACCTCCCCAAGTTCGGAATCCAGCCCGCCGAGACGGTGCGGGATCTGGCTGCGGCTGCCAGGCTCAAGCCCCTGACGCTTCCCGGTGAGGGCGCTGCGTCGGGCTATCGACCGCCGGACGCTTTTTCCCGGTTCGTGCGGTGGCGTGACCTGACGTGCCGGTGGCCCGGGTGCGACGCACCAGTGTGCGACGTCGACCACACGGTGCCCTATCCGCTTGGTCCGACTCACCCGTCCAATCTCAAGCTCTACTGCCGTACCCACCATCTCGTCAAAACCTTCTACTGCGGGCCTGAGGCCGGCTGGACTGAGAGCCAATCCGCCGACGGCACAGTGACTTTCACGGCGCCCACCGGGCATCGGTATTCCACCCAGCCGGCCGGGGCCCTGCTGTACCCGGCACTGGCTGTGGCGACCGGCGTCCTGGCCTACCCGGGAGGCGGTGGACCGCCCAGCGTCGGCCGATGGCTGGCGATGCCGAACCGTAGACAATCTCGCGATGAGGACCGCCGATCGCGCATCGCCCGCGAGCGGCGCCGACGTTCGGAGATAAACGCCGAATGTGTTCAGCAAGCACTCCCCGCAGACGACGAACCGCCGCCTTTCTAGTCCGGAAAGTCCATCGGAACACGCAGGGTCGCCAGGATCCCGGCGATCGTGTCGTAATGGCCTGCCAGAGCACAGAATTCGATGATCTGCTGGCGATTCAGATGTGCTGAGAGCGCCGCGTAGGTCTCGTCGGACAGATCACGTTCGGCGGTGAACTCATCGACCGCGCGAAGCAGCGCCCGTTGCCGGCCGGTCAGACCCTCGGCCTCGGGGCCCGCGAAAATCATCTGCTGCAGGGTGTCGTCGACCCCGCGGGAGCGGGCGAGACGGCGATGCTGCTGCAACTCGTACTCCGAACCACGCAGATGGCCCACCCGCAGAATGATCAGTTCTGTCTCCGTCTTGGGCAGCTTGCCCTTGTTCAACAGCTGACCGGCGTAGGGCAGGAAGGTCCAGAACAGCATCTTGTGCTGACCCAGGACTTCGAACAGGTGCATGTGCGGCGCCCGGACGGACCGCGCCGCGATCCTGGAGATGACCCAGTTGATAAAGCCGAGCTCCCGACGCCCGCCGGGGGGAATGCGCGCGATCTGACTCATCGGTGTGTCCTGTTCTTCGCGCAAGCGCTCATCGGTGTGTCCTGTTCTTCGCGCAAGCGCTCATCGGTCTCACGTCTCCTTCACGAGGTACGGCGACACCGTGCTTCGGTGCTCGTCGATGTCCAGGGCCCGGCCAAGCGCGGGGAAGGCCCGCTGCGGGCAGTTGTCCCGCTCGCAGACCCGGCAGCCCGAGCCGATCGGAGTTGCGTTGTCCGACGACAGGTCCAGCCCACGGGAGTACACCAGCCGATCGGCATGACGCACTTCGCAACCCAGGCCGATGGCAAAGGTCTTGCCGGGCTGACCGTACCGGTGCGCGCGCCGCTCGACCGTGCGCGCCACCCACATGTAGTTCCGCCCGTCGGGCATCTGCGCGATCTGCACCAGAATCTTGCCGGGATTGGCAAAGGTCTCATAGACGTTCCACAGCGGGCAGGTTCCGCCCGCCGACGAGAAGTGAAAACCTGTGGCGGACTGGCGCTTTGACATGTTGCCCGCCCTGTCCACCCGCACGAACGAGAACGGTACGCCGCGCATGGACGGCCGCTGCATGGTGGAGAGCCGATGGCCGACAGTCTCGTAGCTCACCTGGTAGAACGCCGACAGGCGCTCGATGTCGTAACCGAAGTTCTCGCTGACGTCGTGGAACTGGCGGTAGGGCAACACCGTCGCGGCGGCGAAGTAGTTGGCCAGCCCGAGGCGGGCCAGCCGGCGCGACTCGTCACTGGTGAACTTGCCGTCGGTGACCAGCGTGTCGATCAGGTCGCCGACTTCCAGGTACGCCAACTCGGCGGCCATCTTGAAGATCCGCTGTCCCGCCGACAGGTGGGTCGAGATCTCCAGGGTCTTCGATTGGGGGTGGTAGCGGTGCAGCACCGTGTCGCCGAGGTCGATACGCCGCACGACGCGGACCCCGTGCGCCTCGATGAGTCTGCGCGACAGTTCCCCGGCGAGATCGCCGCGGTGCATCCGCATCCGGGCCGTCATATCCTCGGCGGCGATGTCGAGTTCGTCCAGATAGTTCTGGCGCTGATAGAAGTAGTCGCGCACCTCTTCGTGCGGCATCGTGATGGACCCAGTGCCGCTGCCTCCGGTGTTGAGGTTGAACCTGTCCTCGGTGGCTTCCGCAAGTTGTGCGGTGGTGATCCGGTAGCGCCGGTGCAGGTTGACCATCGCCCGCGCGATCGCCGGGTGTGCGCCGACCATATCGACGACCTCGGTCGGATCGACGTTGGCGTCGAGGTCCCGGTCGAACATGACCTCGCGCAGCTCGGCGACCAGCCGGGTGTCGTCCTGGGCGGCGAAGAACGTTGCATCGACGCCGAAGACCTCGGTGATCCGCAAGAGCACCGCCACCGTCAGCGGGCGGACGTCGTGCTCGATCTGGTTGAGATAGCTCGGCGAGATCCCGAGCATCTGAGCCAGCGCGGCCTGGCTGAACCCGCGTTCGCTTCGTAGCTGGCGCACCCGCGAGCCCACGAAGGTCTTGGGCATTCCGCCAGGGTACCGGCGTGCGAAGGCGGCTTCGCATGGTTGGCAGGCTGTGCATCGCACGGACGGGCCTGTTGGCATCCAACAGGCCGTTTGGCATGATCCGCAGCTATGGGAGGTAACGCGGTGGGCCAGGTTCTGGGCCAGGGTCTGGCCAAGGTGCTGATGCCGGTACCCGATCCGCACCCGGATGTCTTCGATCGTCAGTGGCCGCTACGCCCCGCCGACGTCGACCGGCTCGGGCGGCTGCGGATGGATGCCGCGGTGCGCCACATCATGGACATCGGCCAGGATCAACTGCGCGAGATTGGGCACAACGACACCCACCCGCTGTGGATCGTGCGACGCACGATGGTCGACATGATCGGCCCCATCGAATTCCAGGACATGCTGCGGCTGCGCCGGTGGTGTTCGGGGGCATCCAACCGGTGGTGCGAGATGCGCGTCCGCATCGACGGCCGTAAAGGCGGTCTCATCGAGACCGAAGCGTTCTGGATCAACTTCAACCGGGAGACTCAGACCCCGGCGCGTATCGCCGACGATTTCATGGACAGCCTCCTCAAGACCACCGAGGTCAACCGGTTGCGCTGGAAGTCCTATCTGAAAGCCGGCTCCCGTGAGGACGCCGAGGAGATCCGCGAGTTCCCGGTCAGGGTCAGCGATATCGACCTGTTCGACCACGTCAACAACTCGGTGTACTGGAAGGTGGTGGAGGAGTTCCTCGCCCCGTTTCCGGAACTGACCGATGCTCCGCTGCGGGTCACCATCGAGCACGACGCCGCCGTGGCCTACGGCGAGAAGCTGGAAATCCTCTCGCACGTCTACCCGCCCGGCTCCACCGACAAGTTCGGCGCCGAACTGACCGACCGGACGGTGAGAACGCTCACATACGTCGCCGGGGACGACGTGAAGGCCGTCGCGGCGATCTTTCCGCTCTGATATTTCGGCCATCGCGGGCACCGCGGTTGACCTGCGCATTCAAGTTACCGGCGGGTAACTTGCTTATTTCGACGGCACAGAGCTTCGCAAAATTTGCAATTTAAGCCTGTGGCATTGCCAAAGATTGGCAATTTGCAGCGTTTTGACCTGCAAATATCCGATATGAGAAGGTTTTGTTAGCACAGCCGCTAAGGGGGCGGGGGTACACAGACGCAACGCCCCGGCCGGAGAAATAAAGGAGAGTCCACATGTCTGTTTCCAACGTCGGCAAACCCAAGAGCGCCGCTGAGATTCAGCGCGACTGGGACACCAATCCCCGGTGGAAGGGCATCACCCGGACCTACTCCGCCACCGACGTCGTCGCCCTGCAGGGCACCGTCATCGAGGAGTCGACCCTGGCCCGCCGTGGCGCGGAGATCCTCTGGGACCAGGTCAACAACATGGAGTTCGTCAACGCGCTGGGCGCTCTGACCGGCAACATGGCCGTCCAGCAGGTACGCGCCGGCCTGAAGGCGATCTACCTGTCCGGCTGGCAGGTCGCAGGCGACGCGAACCTCTCCGGCCACACCTACCCCGACCAGAGCCTCTACCCGGCCAACTCGGTGCCGCAGGTCGTGCGCCGCATCAACAACGCGCTGCTGCGTGCCGACGAGATCGCCAGGGTCGAGGGCGACACCTCGATCGACAACTGGCTGGTTCCGATCGTCGCCGACGGCGAGGCCGGCTTTGGTGGCGCGCTGAACGTCTACGAGCTGCAGAAGGCGATGATCGCCGCCGGTGTCGGCGGTTCGCACTGGGAGGACCAGCTGGCCTCGGAGAAGAAGTGCGGCCATCTCGGCGGCAAGGTGCTCATCCCCACCCAGCAGCACATCCGCACCCTGACCTCTGCCCGCCTGGCCGCTGACGTCGCTGACGTGCCGACCGTCGTGATCGCCCGGACCGACGCCGAGGCCGCCACCCTGATCACCTCCGACGTCGACGAGCGCGATCAGCCGTTCGTGACCGGCGAGCGCACGTCGGAGGGCTTCTACCACGTGCGAAACGGTCTCGCGCCGTGCATCGCCCGGGCCAAGGCCTACGCGCCCTACTCCGACCTCATCTGGATGGAGACCGGCACCCCGGACCTCGAACTCGCGGCTAAGTTCGCCGAGGGAGTCAAGGCCGAGTTCCCCGACCAGTTGCTCGCCTACAACTGCTCGCCGTCGTTCAACTGGAAGCAGCACCTCGACGACGCCACCATCGCGAAGTTCCAGAAGGAGCTTGGCGCAATGGGATTCAAGTTCCAGTTCATCACGCTGGCCGGCTTCCACGCGCTGAACTACTCGATGTTCGATCTGGCCTACGGCTATGCCCGCAACCAGATGACCGCCTACGTCGAGCTGCAGGAACGCGAATTCGCTGCTGAGGAGCGCGGTTACACCGCCACCAAGCACCAGCGCGAGGTCGGCGCCGGCTACTTCGACCGGATCGCCACCACCGTCGACCCGAAGTCGTCGACCACCGCTCTGGCGGGATCGACCGAAGAGGGTCAGTTTCACTAGTAGGTAAGGGATCCCGTCAGGTTCGCCGGGCGGGGTCTCTCCATCTCGAAAACGTCTGGGAGACAATGTGACTGCAGCAACGATCGAACGGGTCGGCGTCATCGGCGCGGGCCAGATGGGCGGCGGCATCGCCGAAGTGTGTGCGCGGGCAGGTGTGGACGTGACGGTGTTCGAGACAACCGATGCGCTGGTCACCGCGGGCCGCAACCGCATTTCCAAGTCGCTTGAGCGCGGCGTCAGCGCCGGCAAAATCACCGAGCGTGAGCGCGACGGTGCCCTGGACAAGCTGCGGTTCACCACCTCTCTGGCCGATCTTGCCGACCGCCAGCTGGTCATTGAGGCCGTGATCGAGGACGAGAACGTCAAGGCCGCCATCTTCAGCCGGCTCGATGAGATCATCACCGATCCCGACGCGGTACTGGCCTCCAACACCTCCAGCATCCCGATCATGAAAATCGCGGCGGCCACCAAGAATCCCGCCCGCGTGGTGGGACTGCACTTCTTCAACCCGGTGCCGGTGCTGCCGTTGGTCGAGTTGGTCACCACCCTGGAGACCAGTGCGGCCGCGGCCGCGCGCACCGAGCACTTCGCCGGCGCGGTGCTGGGCAAGCAGGTGGTCCGCTGCTCGGACCGTTCCGGTTTCGTAGTCAACTTCCTTCTGGTGCCGTATCTGCTCTCGGCCATCCGGATGGTGGAGGCAGGGGTCGCCACCATCGAGGACGTCGATAAGGCCGTCGTCGCGGGTTTGTCGCATCCGATGGGTCCGCTGAAGCTCTCCGACCTCATCGGCCTGGACACCCTGAAGTTGATCGCCGACAAGATGTTCGACGAATTCAAGGAAACGCTCTATGCGCCGCCGCCGCTGCTGTTGCGGATGGTGGAGGCGGGACGGCTGGGGAAGAAGTCCGGGCAGGGCTTCTACAGCTACCGGTAAAGCATTGGCAGGTTCGACAACGGGATGTGCATCTGCCGCGGCGTTTCGGCTACGCTTACGCGAGGTGGAACTGCGGGTTTTCGGCCGGGGGGCCGTCGCCGGAGTATGGGTGACACGGCGCCCCACCGGGGCCGGTGATCAATTTTGAAGGGTAGCTAAATGGCCAACGTCGACTCAGACCTGACTCCCTACTACGAGGAGTCGCAGTCGATTTACGACGTCTCCAATGAGTTCTTCGCGTTGTGGCTCGGACCCACCATGGGCTACACCTGCGGCTACTACGAGCGCGACGACATGGACCTCGAGGAGTCTCAGAACGCCAAGTTCGACCTGGCACTGGGCAAGCTCAACCTCGAGCCCGGCATGACCCTGCTCGATATCGGGTGCGGGTGGGGCGGTTGCCTGGAACGCGCGGTACAGAACTTCGACGTCAACGTCATCGGGATCACGCTGAGCAAGGCGCAGTCGGACTTTGCCCGCGAACGCCTGGCCAAGCTGGACACCGACCGCAAGATCGAGATCCGCATGCAGGGGTGGGAAGAGTTCGACGAGCCCGTCGACCGGATCGTCAGCATCGGCGCGTTCGAGGCGTTCAAAGTCGAGCGCTATCCGCTGTTCTTCGAGCGGGCCTACACCATCCTGCCCAGTGACGGCCGGATGCTGCTGCACACCATCCTGGCTCACCCCCAGAAGTTCTTCCACGACAACGGGATCAAGCTCACTCTCAGCGACCTGAAGTTCATGAAGTTCATCGGGGATGAGATCTTCCCCGGCGGACGGCTGCCGGCGGTCGAGGACATCGAAAAGCTCGCCGCCGACTCGGGCTTCACCTTGGAGCGTGTTCACCTGCTCCAACAGCACTACGCCCGCACCCTCGACATGTGGTCGGCCAATCTGGAGGCCAAGCGCGACGAGGCGATCGCCCTGATGGACGAGGCCACCTACGACAAGTACATGAGGTACCTGACCGGCTGCGCGGACTTCTTCCGCCGCGGCGTCACCAATATCGGTCAGTTCACGCTGGTCAAGGGCCCCTAGCGGAGTCCGGTCGCCGTCAGAGTTCGGCGACCCGCTTCCTTTCCGCCTCCAGGTCGAAGTCGGCCGCCGGCCAGGACAGGTTCATCGCCGTCATCGCCTCGATGAGCAGTTCGGTGACGGCGAGTCGGGCGTACCACTTCTTGTCGCATGGCAGGACGAACCAGGGTGCCTGGTCGGTTGAGGTCCGCTCCAGCATCACCTGATAGGCCTCCTGGTAGGACGGCCAGAGTTTGCGCTCGTCGAGGTCGCCCGGGTTGTACTTCCAGAACTTGTCCGGCCGTTGAAGCCGTTCGGTCAGTCGGGCCTTCTGCTCGTCGAGGGAGACGAACATCGCGACTTTCACCACGGATGTGCCGGCATCGATGAGTTCGGACTCGAAGGCGTTGATCTCGTCGTAGCGGCCCTCGAGCTCGTCGGCGGGGACCAGTTCGTGCACCCGAACCACCAGCACGTCCTCGTAGTGCGACCGGTCGAAGACGCCGATGTGGCCGGCCGGCGGCACGGCCTTGTTGATCCGCCACAGGAAGTGGTGCGACAGCTCCTCCGGGGTCGGCTTGCCGAAGCTGTGGTAGTCGATTCCCATCGGGTTGCCCGCGGCCACCACGTGGGTGACGATGCCGCCCTTTCCGGCTGTGTCCATGCCCTGCAGCACCAACAGGACCGACCGGTGGTCGCCCTCCCTGCCGGTGGCGTAGAGCATCTCCTGGAGTTCGGCGAAGTTCTCCTCGCGCTCGGCGGTGATCGTCTCCGCGTCTTCGCGCCTACCCGAGTACCCCGGACTGGAGTCGGTATCGATATCGCTGACCAGGTCGCCGGACCTGAATCGGAGTGCTTCGGAAGGCTTGTGCGTCCACAGCGAATCTTTGGCCATAGCGCAAGACACTAGAGACTAGGACGCCGGGGCGGGCAGGATTGATACCGGCAAACGCGGCGACGGGTGCGGCTGGGAGTTGAACGCCTCCAGCGACCCGCCCACTTCGACGATGCCGCACAGCGCATTCCAGCAGAGCATCGTCAAGTAGTCGATCAGCTCGGCACTGCTCATCCGCGGGGTCGACATCCAGGAGTGGGTGGCCAACTGCACCCCTCCGACGATCAGATACGCCCAGGGCTCCACCCCCTGGGTGTCCATGCCGACCCGCTTCATCCGCTGGCGCAGCATGACCGCCAGCATCCGGGCGATGATCCGCTCGGAGTCGGCCACCACCTTGTTCTTGCCGGCCGAACTGTTGGACATCACGAACCGGTAGGGCTCCGGCTCGGCGGCGACGGTCTCGACATAGGCCCGGATGATCTCGTGGGCCTGCGCGAAACCGTCAAGGTCCGACGACAGTGCGGCCGCCATGTTGGGGATCAGCGTGGTCTGGGTGAAGCGCATGGTGACCGCCGTCGTCAGGTCGTTCTTGTCGACGAAGTAGCGGTACAGCACTGTCTTGGAAACGCCGATCTCGGCGGCGATCTCGTCCATGCTGATATCGCGTCCACGGCGGCGGATGGCGTCGAGCGCGCCGTCGACCAATTCGGTGCGCCGCTCCACCTTGTGCTGGTGCCAGCGACGTTTACGGCCGTCGGTCTTTGCCACGGCGGGGCTGATCTGGTGTGTCACTGCCGGTCAGTCTAACGGCGCGAACCCAGAAAGTTGTGACGGCCGGTCACACTAAATTTACGACGTCAGTGCCCATCCCTGGCCGCTTGCTGCCGATGGTGAACGCCATGACCTTTTCGCGGGAAATGGCGGATGATGGTGGACGTGGCTGTGTCGTTTGCTGAATCGCTGGCAGGCGCCGATCCGGAGACCGACGCCGAGCGGTTGCGCAACCTTCGCAAGATGAAGGCCGTCGCGCTCGGTTTCCTGATTGGTGCGACGGTGATCTTCCTGATTTGCCGATGGGTCGGGTCTGTTGGCGGGCCGGGTTGGGTCGGCTATGTCGGGGCGGCCGCGGAGGCCGGCATGGTGGGCGCGCTGGCGGACTGGTTTGCCGTCACCGCGCTGTTCCGTCATCCGCTGGGTTTGAAAATTCCGCACACAGCGATCATCAAGCGCAAGAAAGACCAGTTGGGGGAGGGGCTCGGCGCGTTCGTGCGGGAGAACTTCCTCTCGCCGGAGGTCGTCGAGACCAAGCTGCGCGACGCCGAGATCGCCAGCCGGCTGGGCAAATGGCTCGCCGAGCCCGATCACGCGGCCCGAGTCGCCAGCGAGGCGTCGACGGTGCTGCGCGCCGGTGTGGAACTGCTCAACGACGAAGACATTCAGCACGTCATCGATCGCACCATCGTCAAACGGCTCGCCGAACCGCAATGGGGCCCGCCGGTGGGCCGGGTGCTGGGCCAGCTACTGGCCGAGAACCGCCAGGAGGCCCTGATCCAGTTATTGGCCGACCGGGCCTTCGAGTGGGCGCTGAGCGCCGGTCCGACCATCGAGCGGGTGGTGTTGCGCGACTCGCCCAGTTGGTCGCCGAAGTTCGTCGATCAGTTGCTGGGCGATCGCATCCATCGCGAGCTGATGGACTTCACCGACAAGGTGCGCCGCAATCCGAATCACGAACTGCGGCAATCGGCTAACCGTTTTCTGTTCGAGTTCGCCACCGACCTGCAGACCGATGCGGCGACGATCGCCAAGGCCGAGAACGTCAAGGACCAGTTGATGGCGCGCGACGAGGTGACCCGCGCCGCCGAGACGGCGTGGAAGACGCTCAAGCGGCTGGTGCTCGAGGGAGTCGACGACCCCTCGAGCGCGTTGCGTGGCCGGATCGCCGACTCGGTCGTGCGGATCGGCGAGTCTTTGCGCGACGACGCCGAGTTGCGCGACAAGGTCGACGACTGGATTGTGCGCGGGGCCCAGCACCTGGCCACGCAGTACGGCGCGGAGGCGACCACCATCATCACCGACACCATTCAGCGCTGGGACGCCGATGAGGCCAGCCGGCGGATCGAACTCCACGTCGGTCGCGACCTTCAGTTCATCCGAATCAACGGCACCGTAGTTGGCGCACTGGCCGGCCTTGTGATCTACACCATAGCCAAAATCCTGTTCTGACCTGCGCTAGCACGTGCTTGCAATAGTTAGCACTGGCCGGTATCGTGGTTGCTGTCATGCAGAAAACCACTGTTCCCGCGAGGAGGCGTGTCATGGCGCAGGACTCAGATCTTGCCGCCGTGGTGAGTAACGCCGCCCAGGACATCGGCAGCTTTATTCGCACACAGCGCGAAGCGGCTGAGGTGTCGGTGCGTCAACTGGCCGAGCGGGCCGGGGTGAGCAATCCCTATCTCAGTCAGATCGAGCGGGGGCTTCGCAAGCCGTCGGCCGAGGTGCTGAGTCAGATCGCCAAGGCGCTGCGGCTCTCTGCGGAAGTGCTCTACGTGCGGGCCGGAATTCTCGAGCCCGGACAGCCGAGCCAGGTGCACGACGTCATCATCGGTGACACCAAGATCACCGAACGGCAGAAACGCATCCTGCTCGACATTTACACATCGTTCTGTCAGCAGAACCAGGCAGCTGAGGAGCCGCCGACCGATTGACGGAACTGTTCACTGAAAACCGTTCATTGACAACGACTCCCACGAGATTAGACCTCGCGGGAACACTGAGAGGAAACAGTCAACATGGCTGAGAACAACCCCACCATCGAAGATCTGAAGGCCCCGCTGCTCGCCGCGGTCGGCGCTGCCGACCTGGCACTGGCCACCGTCAACGAGATCCTCGGCAGCCTGCGCGAGCGGGCCGAGCTGGCCGGCGACCGGATGGACGACCGCCGTGCCGCGCTGACGCGCCTGCAGGAGGAGCTGCCCAAGCGGACCGAGGAGCTGCGCGACAAGCTCAGCACCGAGGAACTGCGCAAGGCTGCCGACGAGTTCTTCGCCGACGCCACCCAGACCTACAACACCCTGGTCGAGCGTGGCCAGGAGGCTCTGGAGCGGATCAAGGGCCAGCCCGAGTTCCGCGAGGCGGCCGAGCGGGTCGAGGGTTACGTCGACCAGGCCGTCGAGCTGACCCAGGAGGCGCTGGGCAACGTGTCGGCGCAGACCCGCGCCGTCGGCGAGCGGGCCGCCAAGCTGGTCGGCGTTGAGCTGCCGGCCAAAGAAGCTCCCGTCAAGGCCGTCAAGAAGGCCGTCAAGAAGGCCGCTCCGGCCAAGAAGGCGCCGGCCAAGAAGGCCGCACCGGCCAAGGCCGTGAAGAAGGCCGCGCCGGCCAAGAAGGCGCCGGCCAAGAAGGTCACCCAGAAGTAATCAGAGTCGCCCACCCCCCTGTCCGGGGGATTGGTTCGACGATCGGGACGGCACCCGCCTACCCTTGAAGCCGTGATGCTTCAGGGTGTGGCGGGTGCCGTTCTTTATGTCCTCATCTGGGCGGTATTCCTGGCGACGGTGTACGCCTTCATTCATGCGGCGATGCAGCGCCCGGACGCGTATCCGGCCGTGGACAAGATGACCAAGCCGGTATGGCTGATCATCCTCGGGGTTGCGGCGGCGCTGTGCTTCTTCTTCGGCGTCCAGACGCTGGGCATTTTCTTCCCGACCATCGCCGCGGTGGCCGCCGGGGTATATCTCGTCGACGTGCGGCCCAAGCTGCTTGAGGTGCAAGGGAAGTCGCGCTGAACACCGCACGGTTCGCTGTTGCGACGCTGGCCTCGGCGTTGCCAGCCCTGATCGCGGTTCCAGTAGCCGCGGCGGACCCCACAACGCCTCCGCCGTATATCGATCGCGTGACGTGGGTCAGCTACAGCGGCCTGCCGACGCTGCGGGTCTATCCGACTGCGGCCGGCCGGGAGGTCGCCGGCGAGATGGCCAAGACGACCACCCAGACCGAAGAGGCCTGGGGTGAGGTGCTGGCCCAGGCGCCGGACGCCGACACCCCGGGTATGCGCTCACAGTTCCTGTGCCACTGGCGTTTCGCCGAGTTCGCCGAACCGGGCAAGTTGAGTTGGGATCTCGAACCGTGGCGGCCTGCCGTCGACGACAACACCATGCTGCTGGCCGGGTGTAATCCCGGCGGAGCCGAGAAGGGCTAGCAGCCGCCCGGCCCATCACAGCCCCGGCCGATCACAGCCCTGCGAAACAGGGATCCTGCGCGGCGTTGGGAATCGTGGCGTTCTGCGTGACGAAGCGGGCCGCCACCCCGCTGTCGGTGACGTCGACGGTGTCGGCGTGAATGCCCATCGGCAGATCCTTGGTCAGCTGGCCGGTGAACACGTCCAGGGCGGGTTGCACGCTCTCGCGGGGCAGCGTCATCCCCAGGCCGGTGACCTTCAGGACGTTCAGCTTCAGATCGCCGTTGACCGCCTCCGGCTTGATCGTCACGGTGCCCAGCGGACCCTCGACTTCCAAGGTGCCATCCGACGGGTTGGTGGTGACGCCGCTGACCAGTCCGCCGATCAACGGGATCATGCCGGCCACCGTCTGTTTGATGCCCTCGGAGGTCCAGGTGATGTCGGCCTTCAGGGAGCCCAGCGTGCCGGCGGACTCGGCCGTTTGATTCATCCGCACATCGTCGAGCGTCAGCGTCAGCTTCATGCCCTTTGCGTCGCGGATCTGATTCCCGGCCGTCTCCACCCGCATGTCGCGATAACGGTGGGTGAAGTGCTGCAGCAGAAACGGGCGCATCCCGAATGACGCGGACGCGCTGTCGCGCACCACACAGCTGACCGCCTTCGCCACGATTGAGTCGGCTTTGTTGCGCGCGAACAACTCCCCGCCGATCAGGCCGGCCACAGCCAGCGCCACGACGATGACCAGGGCGAGTGCCATCGTCAACGGGTCCCCGAAGAACCCGCGCCGACGCGGCTCCCGGGGCTCCGGTCCGGAAACGGCAGGCGGCGGTGGCGGCTGTAGCGGCGGTTGGGCCGGCAGGGGGAGCTGCTGGGTGGGCTGATTCGCCCCCGGAGCCGGCGGGGGGAAAGGCTGCGGGACGGACGGGGGGATGCGC
>JBAXUD010000339.1:0-4019 GCA_037129875.1 Mycobacteriaceae bacterium | reverse complement strand
TCGAAGCTCACCGTGGCCGCCATCAGACCACCCGCCATCAACAGCACAGCACCCACGATCAGCAACCAGAAGGCGGTTGTCACGGCGGCGGGTCGGGATTCTGTCTCGCTCATGGTGCGGCCAGCCTATCTGCCCGGGCTGTCGAAGAACTTGTTGGAATCCGGTCGGTGCAGCAGAAAGATCCCGCCGCCGATGAGCACAGCGCCGATGATGCCGGTGACCGCGTACACCACCGCGGGCAGTGGCGGGCGCGGCGTCCCGAGCAGGCTGGCAGCCGTGTAGAGGATGGTGGCGACACCACCGGCGGTGAGCAGGGTGCGGGTCCATCGGTACCCCGACCGCATCAGAACGATGAAGGTCACCACGACCCCGCCGATGATGACGGCCAGCAGCGCGGTGGTGACAAGCACACTGGGCGAATTGGTGGTTCGCGACACCACATACCCGTCGGCTAACTGCCCGAGCACCATCAACGGCACCGCGGCCAGCCAGAGCCAGAATCCGGTGTCGACGTCGACGGGACGAGGCGGAGCTGGCGGAGGCGGCGGCTGAACCGGCGGCCAGGCCGGTGGCTGCGGGTTCATGCCAACCAGCCGGCGGCTTGGGCGGCCCAGTAGGTCAGCACGATGTCGGCGCCGGCCCGGCGAATGGAGATCAGCGATTCCATCGCGGCGGCGCGGCCGTCCACCCAGCCGTGCGCGGCGGCGGCGCTGATCATCGAGTACTCCCCCGAGACCTGATAGGCCGCCACCGGCACCGGGGACATCCGGGCGGCCGCCGCCACAATATCGAGGTAGGACATCGCCGGTTTGACCATCACGATGTCGGCGCCCTCGTCGATGTCCAAGCTGATCTCGCGCAGTGCCTCCCGAGCGTTTCCGCTGTCCTGCTGATAGGTGCGGCGGTCGCCGCTCAGGCTGGATGCGACGGCTTCACGGAACGGCCCGTAGAAGGCCGACGCGAACTTGGCGGCGTAGGCCAGGACTGCGACGTGGGTATAACCGGCGGCGTCCAGACCGTCGCGGATCGCCGCCACCTGGCCGTCCATCATTCCGCTCGGACCGACCACATGGGCGCCCGATTCCGCCTGCGCGACAGCCAGTTTCACATACTGGGTGTTGGTAGCGTCGTTATCGACCCGGCCCGACGCGTCCAGCACACCGCAATGGCCATGGTCGGTGAACTCGTCCAGGCATGTGTCGGCCATCAAAACTGTCGAGTCACCCAGATCCTTCGCGAGGTCAGTCAGCGCCATATTGAGGATTCCGTCGGGATCCAGTCCGCATGAGCCGGTGGCATCCTTGTCGGTGTCGCGGGGAACTCCGAAGATCATCAGACCGCCCACGCCGGCCGCGACCGCGTCGGCCGCATCGCGGCGCAGCGAGTCGCGGGTGTGCTGGACGACGCCGGGCATCGAGGCGATCGGCCGGGGTTCGTCGATACCGTCCGCCACGAACATGGGCAGCACCAGATGCCTTGGCTCCAGCGAGGTTTCGGCCACCAAACGGCGCAGCGCCGGAGTGGAGCGCAACCGGCGGGGGCGCTGCCTGGGAAATGGCACGGCGGCGCTGCCCGTTACCGGCGGCGGCTCTTCTTGCGCGGCGGCGGCAGGGCGCCTTCGGAACGCAGCCGGGCTGCATGCTCGGCCAGCGCGTCCACCAGTGGGCCCACCGCTGCGGTCTCGGGCTGCACATCCACCCGCAGGCCGAACTCGGCCGCCGTCTCGGCGGTCTTGGGACCGATGCAGGCCACGATGGTGCGGGTGTGCGGCTTGCCGGCGATGCCCACCAGGTTGCGCACCGTGGAGCTCGACGTGAAACAGACCGCGTCGAAACCGCCGGTCTTGATCATCTCGCGGGTCTCCGCAGCGGGCGGTGCGGCGCGCACCGTGCGGTAGGCGGTGACGTCCTCGATCTCCCAGCCACGTTCACGCAGACCTTCGGCGAGGGTCTCGGTGGCGATGTCGGCGCGCGGCAGCAGCACCCGGTTCACCGGATCGAAAATGCTGTCGTACTCGGGGAATTCATCAAGCAGGCCCAGCGACGACTGCTCACCGGAGGGCACCAGTTCCGGGCTGATCCCGAACGCGCGCACCCGGTCTGCCGTCGACTCGCCTACGCAGGCGATCTTGACGCCGGAGAAAGCCCGCGCATCCAAACCGAACTCGGCGAATTTCTCCCACACCGCACGCACCGCGTTGGTGGAGGTGAACACCACCCACTGGTACCGGCCGTCGACCAGACCCTTGACAGCCCGCTCCATCTGGGCGGGGCTGCGTGGCGGCTCGACGGCGATGGTCGGCACCTCGATCGGCAGGGCCCCGTGGGCGATCAACCGATCGCTCATATCGCCGGCCTGCTCCTTGGTGCGCGGCACCAGAACGGTCCAGCCGTACAGCGCGCGGCTCTCCCACCAATTCAGCTTGGACCGCTGGGTCACCGTCCGCCCGACGGTCACCACCAGCTGACCCGCCAGCGGACCGGCCGCGTCGCCGGATCCCAGCGCCGTGCGGTCGGTCAGCCCTCCCAGGGTGGACTCCACCGAGCGCTGGGCACAGGTGGTCCCTTGAGCGGTCACCACGCACGGCGTGCCGTCGGACAGCCCGAAATCGATCAGCGACCGGGCCGCGTCGGCCAGATGCGAAGCGGTCGCGGTCAGGATCAGAGGTCCGGGGGCAGCGGCCAGCGCAGCCCAGTCGACCTCGCCGCGCACATCGGCGACGGTATGGGTGGATCCCAGGGGTAAACCGGCATAGGTGGGTACGGCAACGGTGGCCGGCAGCCCGGGCACGATCTCGAACGGCAACTGGGTCTTGGAGACCGCCATCACCTCGGTGCTCACTGCGTCCACCGACAGCGGGTCACCGGCCACCAGCCGGACCACGTCTACGCCGGACCGGGCCTCGGCGACCAGGGTCTTGGCCACCTCGGTCGGCTCACCGAGTGCGGGCCGGATGTCGGGACCGGCGGAGACCACCTGCGGCGCGGCCTGCTCCTCGCCGGCTGCGGAGGCGCTCTGCGGAACCGGGCCGACGGCCGGCGGCAGGTCGACGCCGACGACGTCGAGCACCGCCTGCGGCACGTCGGGGTCGGTGAACACACACGTGGCATTGGCCAGCACGGTGCGGGCGCGCGTCGTCAGCAGGTTGGGGTCGCCGGGACCCGAGCCGACGAACGTGATGTGTCCCGGCTTCGACTTGCGTCCCCGGCCGGTCCCGTGACCAGTCATTCTGTCTCCGCTCTTCCCGCCTTCGCGGGGGTCTCCGATCCTCCGCCTGCGGCGGGGTCCTCGCGCCCGTTCGACATAACCTCGCGCGCTCCCAGCTCGAACAACTCGGCGGCCACCGCGAGCCCAAGCTCCGCGGGCCGGTCGGGGTTGCCGATACCGGACGCACGGATCACGTCGGATCCGTCTACCGCCGCCACGCAGGCGCGCAGCGACAGCTCCTCGAAGACGCGGCCATCGTCATCGATGGACTCGACCACTTCAGCGATCGCGCCCACCGGTGCGGAGCAACCCGCCTCCAAGTCAGCGAGCAGGGCTCGCTCCGCAGTGACCGCGGCGCGGCTGTCGGGGTCGTCCAACTCCGCCAACAACGCCACGAGCCCGGTGTCGCCGGCGCGGCATTCCACCGCTAGCGCACCTTGAGCCGGCGCTGGCAACATCTGCACCGGCTCCAGCGTCTCGGTGACATCGCCGAGTCGTCCGAGACGGGCCAAGCCCGCTCGGGCAACCACGATGGCGTCGAGATCACCGCTGCTTACCCTGTTCAACCTGGTGTCTAGGTTGCCTCTTAGGGGGCGGATTTCCAAACCGAGACCCAGTGCTCTAAGCTGCGCCGCCCGCCGCACAGACGATGTGCCGATGACCGATCCGACCGGCAATTCGCCGAGCACCAGACCGTCGCGGGCCACCAGGGCGTCGCGCGGATCGGCACGCGGCGGAACGGCGGCGATGATGAACCGGTCGTCAGCCGCGGTGGGCAGGTCCTTGTAGGAGTGCACGGCCATGTCCACCCT
>JBAXUD010000338.1:0-4026 GCA_037129875.1 Mycobacteriaceae bacterium | reverse complement strand
ACCATGGACATGATCAAGAACCTTCTCGACGACCTGCACCAGAGCGAGCAGATACGCGCGGGCAATGACGAACGGCTGATGACGGAATTGACGATCACCGGCGTACACATGCATCACAACCTCGCCATCATCGAAAAGGGGCTCAACACCGAGCAGGGTGCCCCGGAGTGGCTGCGTGGCATCGACCACGCCAGCGCCTACGCCGACAAGTGACCGGCTTGCGTTGACCGGAGGCGTCGTTCCGGGTCGGCCCGGCGTCCCACTCGTCCGCGCGGCGTCTGCGGGTACTACTGCCTTCGCCACTGCTGGGCGGCCAGGGGCGAGTCGACGAGCACCGCGTCCATGCCTGCCTTCTCGGCCAGTTGGTAGTCGTCGACGGTGTTGACCGCGAAGCCGATGACTTTCATGTCCGATCCAGCGGTGAAGCACTCGACGGCGGCGGGGTCCCACAACTCGGCGTTCACCGGGGAAACGCCCACTCCCAGAGTGAATTTCTCGGTGACCGTGAAGTCGCGATGCATCTCGAATCCCGCCCACTTTCCGGGATCAGGCGCCGGATCGCAGCGCCTGTTCACCGCCATGTTCAGCAGCCGCAGCCGGGTGGCGTCACGGCTCTCCGCGACCTGCAGACTCGCCTGCGCTGCGGCGGCGGTGATGTCGGCATCGGTGGAGTACACGACCGAGCGCGGCGTTGCCCCGGTTTCCCGCAGCACCTGCGCGACAGCGGAAACCAGGGGCTGGGCGGGGGTCTGTTTGAGGTCGAGGAAGAGCGGCATACCCGCAGGGGTCGAAAGGATGGCCTGCGCGAGGGTCGGGATGTTGGCCGGCTGTTGCCGGTACGGATGCCCTCCGTTGGCGTCGGTGAAGTTCCAGCCGGCGTTGAGTTGCTGAAGTTGTTGTGCGGTAAGGGAGTTGACCGGCCCGCTGCCGTCGGTCAAGGCGGCCAGGTCAGCGGGGCGATACAACACCGGAACCCCGTCACTGCTGGCCTGGACGGTGAGCCACACGCCGTCCACGCCCGCCTCAACAGCCTTGTCCAGGGCCAGGAGGGTGTTCTCCGGGAAGTCGCCGGTCCCGGCCCGATGCGCGATGATCATCGGACCTTGAGTGAGTTCGGGGGGTGCGGCATGGGCCGCAATGGTCGTGCCTCCGAACGTGACCGTCAACGCGGCCGCGACAGCGGCCGCGCGCAATGTCCGGCCGCGGTCCATACATCTCCAAGCTGCGCACGAGTGGTGGAAGAGATCCGGCGACAACCTTACCGCCATTGCCGCCGAACACTTTTGGTCGTGGACGTGCCCTACTAGAACACCCGATCCCGACCGCTTGGTCAGACTTTCTTGGTGGAGTAGATGGACGGCCCGAACCCAAGAGGATCACCGGCGGAGTCGGTGGGCAGTGTGCCCTTTCGGAGGTCGGTGCAATCGGTCGTGCAGGTGTAAGCCACGATTTGGGCGGTTCCGCCGGTGGTGGGGATGTCGAACCACACGTCCGTCAGGGAATAGGTGGTGTTGCCGTAGCGCACCGTCCAGTCGCCATAGAACCGGGTGACCGGCGTTGCCATGTACAGGAACAGCGTCTCGCCGGGCTTAACGGTCTGGGTCGTCGACTGGTTGAAGGTCTGCGAATTAGCCACCGAGTTACCTGTGGTTGTCGTGTAGGAACTGGAGACCGTCGCGTTGATGAAGTCATCGAACTTGACCCCGGCCGACGCCGAGACGTTGAGGGCGTATTGCCAACTGCTGGTGGTGGTTGCGGTGGTGCTGACCGCATAATTGCTGTTACTCGATGAGGTTGTTTCGTTGCTGAAGATGGTGAAACCGGCGGGGAATGTGGGGTCGGAAAACCCTTGCTGGGACTTCTTGGTCGCGTCGTAGCGGAACGTGCAGTTCGAATCGGTCTTCACGCACAGATTGCCCAACGTGTCTGACTGCCGCTGAGCTTGGGAGATGGGAACGGTCACCACCGTCCCGGGGGTATCCATCAGGTAGGCATCGTTGCCGGAGACCTTGCAGATGGCACTACTGGTCGAGGCGCATCCCTCCCCTCGTCCCAGGGTGACGGTGTACTGGGCGGTGCCGCCATCAGAGCCGGTCCGATCCACGTTGAGCACCTGCAGTGTGGCGTCGTCGGGGTACAGCGCATACAGGGTGCCGTCGGCGCTGACTGCGACAAAGCTCCCCTCGCCGGTGTCGACGCCGCCGATCTCGGTTTTGTGGGTGGGGCTGGCCGGGTTGATGTCGATCACCGACACGAAGCCGAAATCTCCATTGAGTAAGGGGTCGCTGGAGGCGTATGCGTTCGCGACATAGAGGCGTTTGCCGTCAGGACTGACCACCGCATCTGCATTGGCGAGAATTAAACCTGTTGGCACTGTGGTGCCGAACGCGATGGGGGAGCCGACGACGGTGTCGGTGGCGGTGGCGATCACCCACACCTTGCCCTGGTTGTTCTCACTAGCGATGACGTAGAGGTGGGCACCATCGGGGCTGATCGTCGCCGCGTAAGGTCTGCCGCCTACACTGATGGGGGAGCCGACCGCGGTGTTGGTGGTGGTGTCGATCACCGACACCGTTCCGTTGTCGGGCCCGGTGAGGTCCCCGAGGCTGGTGACGTAAACGCGGGCGCCATCCCGGCTGACCACCATGTCACTCGGGAAGATGCCGACCGTGATCGGGGAGCCGACGACGGTGTTGGTGGTGGTGTCGATCACCGACACCGTGCCGTCCGCGCGGCTGTCCGAGACGAGGACGTAAACGCGGGCGCCATCAGGGCTGACCGCCAACCGATGGGCGTCATCGGGAGCCCCGACATCGATCGTTGAAATCACCTGGTTGTAGGCGGGGCTCGCCGGGCGGGTATCGATCACCGACACCGAGCTGTTCTGCGGGGAGGCGCCGAAGTTACGGGAAAAGGCGTAGACGCGGGTGCCATCGGGGCTGACTGCCACGTCGAGAACGTCGCTCTCGATGTCGTTCCCAGGGATCGGGATGGTGGTCGTGACAGCTTCGATAACGGTGTCGATCACCGCCACACCGCCATCGCTAGAGCTTGCGACGTAGGCTTTGACGCCGTCGGCACTGACCGCCAGTGCGCCCCCAGGCACGCCAGGGGTCGCGGAGATGGCTCTTACAGCACCGTAATGGGTGACGCCCACCGGGTTGAGGCTCATCGTTACCTGTGCACCGGCGGGGATCTCGAAGAGTGCGGTGTCCCCGTCGGTGCCGGCCGGGGACAAGACGGTGCCGACCTCGGGGTATACCGTCGACCCGTTGACCGTGTACCCCGCGATCTGCACCGCGACCGCGGTGGTGTTGTGAAGGGTGTAAACGGGGGCGCTGTTGCCGAGGCCGAACAAGGGTCGCGCCACTGTGACCGGCACCGTCACCGTGGTGCCGCGAGCGGGCAGCCCGAACAGGGTCTGCAGGTGGAATCCGGCATCAGCAACCCTGACGGTGAAGGAATCGGTGCCACCGGTGCGGGCCAGGTCCGCACCCGGGGTGTAGACGTAGAAACCGTCCGCATCGAGGTTGACCGTCCCATGCTCAGGTGCTGCGGTGACGGTGAAGGTCATTGGGTCACCGTCGGGATCCCAGACGTTCAGCGTCCCTTCCTCGGGCGAGGTGGTCCCCTGCAGTTGGCTGGGTGTGGCGGTGGGCCTCTGATCGAACAACTGATAGCGGATCTCCCGGAACAGCGCGCACAGCGCCGCCACGACCGGACCCTGCTTCGGAACCGCCGGGCCCACGCCCCCGACGGCGGGATTGACGAGGAGACCTGCGGCGCTCGCCGACGGTCCGGGGACCACTGACGCGGCGGGCGCAATGGCGCCTCGGCGCGCACCCAACCCCAGCAGCGCGGTTTGCAGCGGGTTGCCGGCCGGCGGAACAGGGCCGGGGGCGCCGCCCTGCGGTCCCGTGATGCCGGTCAAGGCCAGCAGCCCCGAGCTCACGGCCAGTACACCCGGCACCCCCGACGTGACCGGTGCCGGGGTGGCGAACGCGGCACCGGGTGGGGCTGCGGAGA
>JBAXUD010000337.1:0-4035 GCA_037129875.1 Mycobacteriaceae bacterium | reverse complement strand
CGCAGCGGGGGCTCGACCCAAGTCGTCCTGGGCTTCGGAATGCACTACGGCAGTATCATCCCGGGAACAGCACCAGAAACAACGCCAGGCAGACGCCGATCACCGCCAGCAGCAGAACCGCACCGCCAACCGTCTTCGAAACCGGCAATCGCTCGGCCGGTAGCAGCCACCCGCGTAGCACTCGCGAGAGTTGGGGCAGAAAGATCATCATCACCAGTGCCATCGCGATCGCGTTGGTCAGCAACACCGATAACGCCAAGGGGACGGTCACGAGCCGCCCAAGGATTTGGTTCACCACGATCACCGTCGGGTACAGGACCATGATTCCGGCGATGAGTTGTTTCCATTTGGCGGGCGCACCCGGCCCGGATTTGGTGCTGAGCCCGAAGTTCAGCCAATCGTTGGTGCCGATCCGCACCGCCGATACTTCCAGGTTCTCGGTATAGGGCTCGATTTCCTTGACCAGTGCCGCCAGTTCGGGTGAGTGAGTCCACCGCACCGAGTAGTCCTTGTCGGAGAACCGAACGATTTGCGTCCAGAAATCCTGCTGGCCCGGGATGGTAGGCAACTGCTCGGCCGAAATGAACCCCGGCGTGTATTCCAGGCAGGCTCGAACCTTCTCACTCCACGTCTGGTAGTCCGCGACTCGGTCGCGGTCGACCCGACGAGTTGTCACAACGGCCACTCCGGACGTCGCGCCGCCTGTGTTCGAAGACACCCGCTACCTCGTTCGTCCGGTCATGATCAGCGCCTTCGTTGGCTCATCCAGCAACCCACCGGCAGCATCTCACAGGAAGCAATAGCGTGAAATGGAAGGTTGGAGACCGTCTACCACTTCAAGCGGGGGGCGGAGCCGGAACCCACGCTCTGGTGGAGGAAGAACATCGAGTCGAGCTACCACATCGACCACACATTCGTCCGGCCCGGCGACACCATCCAGGCGGTCGGCGTCGGCTCGCACGAGGACTGGCTCGCCTACGGCGACCACCCCCCGATGACAGTGGACCTCCGGCTTTGAGCCACGCCGAGTCATAGATTTTTTGTACTTTCGTACCATTAGTCTTCAGCTCGCGGCTATAGCCCGGCGTTCTCGACCTGCCCACGGCCTGAGGCACAGTTCAACCTATAGAACAGCCGTGAGTATTCGCCCGATAACTCCCGGCATGGCTGATCTCAACGGCCTGCGTTTCCCCAGCTGAGCATGGCCTATTGGCCGTAAGCACTCCGAAGATGCCGGGAGAGCCGAAGCGGGTGCAGCCCAGCCGGGGTCGGGACGTCAAGAGGGAAAACAAGGCGAAGGAATTGGGTCGCACTTGAGCATGGTGGGCATTCGCCGCGTTGCGTTGCCCATTCCCCGCCCTAGCAAAAACCCCGAAGCCGATCGTGGCTTCGGGCTTCTTGCGGTGGTCCAGCCATGTCAGAGGTTGATGACTTGCGTTCCCCCGGCCATCCGGTCGTTGATCCCCCGATGAGTGGGGCTGCGATGTATCGATATCGCGATCGCGATCGCGGCAGCGGCGAACAGGATGACTCCCACGCCCACCAGCACCAAAGGCAGGTTGAAAAAGACGGGTAGCAGCCACAGCAGCAGGTAGGCGTTGCGGGCCACTGCCTGCATAAACGTCGGCTTTGCGGAGCCCCCGGGTCCGTAAACCCTCAGTCCCATTAGGCGCTTGCCCAGTGTGCGCCCACCGATCGCCTCGGAGGCGACGAAGTACACGAAGACAAACGTCGCACCAAGAACCTCCGACCAGCCGGTTGTTACCAGTCTTGCGTGGAGGTCTCCGCTGAAAAGCATCCCGATAACAAGGATCACTGGCGTGGCCTTAATTATGGCGAGATCGATCAGTTTGGCTGCGAGGCGTTCTCCCAGCGTGCCCAGAATGAACTCCTGGGATGGCGGAGGCGTCGAACCTCCGTCGATGGGAAGGGACCGGCCGGGCAGGCCGCGGACGTCTGGGGTTCCTGTGATGGTCATCGTGACTCCGTATCTCTCTGTGCCTGGTTGGTGTCATCCCGCCCCGTCGTGGCGTTGAGACCACCTTCACCGACGCGGGCCGACCTCGACGTCAGCCGATAAGCCCGACATCAGGGTGAGGCGCACGTCCCCCGATCAGTGGACGTGGTCGGCGAGGTTCTGCCTTGCTGATGCACACCTCGAGCCGGGCGTTGAGCGTCAGTTCGATTGGCCTGGTGAGATTTTCGCCCTGCAGAACAGCGGCGAATATTCGCCCGACAACTTGCCGCATGGCTGAACCCAACGGCCTGCATTTCCCCAACTCAGTATGGCCTGGGAGCCGTAGGCACTCCGAAGATGCCGGGCGAACCGAAGCGGGTGCAGCCGAGCCGGGATCGGGACTTGAAGAGGGGAAATAAGGCTGAGTGACGGGTTCCGCTTGTCAGTATGTCGCGCCCGCCGCCCCGACCCGCACGCCCTGGATCAGCATCGCCATTACCCGCCGCGTCGAGGAGTGCAGCAACCTCCGTGGAGGCCCAACTTAACTGTGACGCCGGTCACCGGTCTAGGCGCCGGTGCGGCGGCCCTCTACCGCTGCCGCAGGGCGCAAGGTTCCCGCTCTGATTAGCTTCCCTGCCCGTTGTGATTGTGCCAGTTCGGCGTCGAGGACGAGGGGTAGCCCGTCGCGCGAGCGATCATCCGGCGATCGAAGTGCGAATTGCTATCGAGGATGATGGGCGGCAGATCCACGCGCTACTGTGCGGCAGATCCACGCGATGTTCTGCGGCAGATCCACGCGTAAGACTGCAGGGCACTCGCCCGACATCTCCGCCCCTCGTCATCATGTCGGGGACCCTCGCGTCCCGAGACACTAGGACCGGTCGGGCGTCAAACCGGTCGCATCCCCCAGCGCGCTGAGCCAGGCGGCGTCGTCGGAGACGTAGAAGCCGATCTCGCCGCCGGCCGTACGGACGAGCAGATGCGTCCAGCCAGCCGTGACCGCGCCTTTGAACACCTTCGACTCGCCCAGACCGGTGATCGTGTCGAGCGGAACGTCGATCGTCGTGCCGGTGACGGTAACAAATACGAGCCGACGCCGGGTCAAGGCGATTCGCCCGTTGTTCCGCACACCCGGGTAGCCCGGTGCCGTCGCGCCCCTGTACACACCCTTCTCCAGCGGTCGGACGACCGTCTCGTCCTCGATGTCGGCGGCCAGCCGGGCAACCGCAGCGTGGTAGCGGCGGCGGAAGACAAGGATGACCGGGACGAAGACCAAGGCCAGCACCGCGGCGATCCCGATGACCAGCAGTACTACATAGGTCGCCGTCGTCAAGGCCCCGCCCCCTCGCCACCGGGGCGGTACGCGGCGGTCATGTTCGGGACGAACGGGTCGAAAAGGGGCGGCGATGCGGCACAGATCATTCGCGTCGTGCTCATGTCCATCCCCATCGCGACTGTTGGTTTGGAGATCGGACCTTTACAGCCGCACCCCGTCCGGCAGAGGCTAATCGCCCTTGTACGGCTTTGGCAGCCCTTTAGCCCTGGCCGTCCAAGCTCAGGTATCGGTAGAGGGTGGGTATGGCAGGCGGATGGGGGCACGTTCGCCGTCGTCGGGCTGATCAGCCTCCCGGAGCGGCCTGCGCGCGGCTTTGCCCCACGTTCATAGCCACCTCGGCAGGACACTCTCTGACGGGTGGTTCGTGCAACCACGCTATTGCGCGACGCGTTCCCCACGCACTGAGCGCCCCGAATGCGACTAACTCCGTCGATTTCCAGAGATGCGCCATGACAGCCCCTTTTCCGCTAACTGATGGAGTTGACGGCGCGGCGTTTTCTTAAACCTGTTCGCGCAGGGCAACGCATCGTGATGGCTGCGATGTTGGGTGCGGATGGATCGACGGTTCCGTCGGGTCCAGCCCAACGTGCTCTGCCGACGCGCTGTCGCCTAAACGACAGTGGGGGAGCTACCGGCGACCGACTCCTACGGGACCGACCGGACCCAGGACCGGATCGACGCCGACCGGTCCGACGACTCCGCCGACCCCAACCGGTCCGACGGGACCCAGGACCGGATCGAC
>JBAXUD010000336.1:0-4055 GCA_037129875.1 Mycobacteriaceae bacterium | reverse complement strand
GCCTACGTCGTTCAGTGGAACATCTCACCGGTGCGCGATGCCGCCGGCGCGATCGTGGCCTACATCTCGATCCAGCAGGACATCACTGCGCGCTTTGCCGCGGAGCGCGAGCGCAGCCTGCTCGCCGAGGCCCTCAACGCGGCGACCGATCCGGTGATTGTCATGGACAAGGACTTCGTCATCGTCTTCGCCAACAATGCCTTCGGTCGTGAGGTTGGGCGCCCTGTGGAAGACCTTCTCGGGCGGTCAGCGTTCCAGTTGGGGCCGCGAACCCCCGAGGGCCTGGCCGAGCCGCAGATCCGACGGGTCCTTGCTGAGGGCAACTCCTATCGGGGGGTGGTGTCCTTCGACCTCGCCACGGGCAATCGGCTGCACGTAGACCTCAGCATCTCCAGCCTCGTCGGCTATCACGACCCTAACGGTCACTATGTGGCGATCGCGCCGAACATCACCCACATGGTCGAGCAGCAGATGGCCCTGCAGGAAATGGCCAATATCGATGCACTGACCGGACTGCTGAACCGACGCTCCGGGCAGGTCGCCCTTGAGATCGAAATCCAGCAGGCTGCAGGGTCGGGCGCACCGATGAGTGTGGTGATTGGCGATGTCGACCACTTCAAGGCGATCAACGACCGCCTCGGGCACGCGGTCGGCGACGACGTCCTGCGATCGGTGGCAGCGTCGCTGCGCGGCGGTATGCGAAGCAACGACTTCGCGATCCGCTGGGGTGGTGAGGAGTTTCTCATCCTCCTCCCGAACACCCCACTCGACGATGCAGTGGCCCTCGCCGAGCGGGTCCGATACCTCGTCGCGACGACCCCACAGGTGGCATCCGACCCGGTGACGATTTCCTTCGGTGTCGGCCAGTGGCGACCCGGCGAGAGCGTCGCGGCGTTCGTGGAGCGCATCGATGCCGCCATGTACGCGGCCAAGTCCGGCGGCCGCAACCGGGTCGTCTCTTCCCCCTGAAGATCTGGCCCCGAGGCATCCAACACATCTTCTGTGACAGATTCCGGCGACTACGCTGCACCCATGCGAGTCGGGGTGCTGGGTGCCAGGGGCAAGGTCGGCAAGACGATGTGCGAGGCGGTGCGCGACGCCGACGACCTGACCTTGAGCGCGGAGGTGGACGCCGGTGACCCGCTGTCGCTGTTCACCGACAGCGGCACCGAGGTCGTCATCGACTTCACCCACCCCGACGTCATCATGAACAACCTGAAGTACCTCGTGGACAACGGCATTCACGCAGTTGTCGGAACCACCGGATTCACCGAGGAGCGCCTCGACCACGTTCGCGCCTGGCTGTTAGGCAAGCCGACCGGGGTTCTGATCGCCCCGAACTTCGCCATCGGTGCGGTGTTGTCGATGTACTTCGCGCAGAAGGCCGCGCCCTACTTCGAGTCGGTGGAGGTCATCGAGTTGCACCATCCGCAGAAGGCCGACGCTCCGTCGGGCACCGCCACCCGGACGGCCCAACTGATCTCTGCCGCCCGAAAAGGTATGCCGCCCAACCCCGATGCCACCAGCACCGGTCTGCCGGGGGCTCGGGGAGCCGACGTCGGCGGCGTCCCGGTGCACTCGATTCGGCTCACCGGTCTGGTCGCCCATCAGGAGGTGCTGTTCGGCACCATGGGGGAGACGTTGACCATCCGCCACGACAGCCTGGACCGCACCTCGTTCGTCCCCGGCGTGCTGCTCGCGGTGCGACAGATAGCCCAGCGGCCGGGGCTGACCATCGGTCTCGAACCGCTGTTGGACCTGTGATTCTGCGCATCCAACTGCTGATCGGCTTCCTGTGTCTGGCGCTGGTGGTCTATTTCCTGATGTTGACCCGCACCGCGGTCGCACTGCTGCGCACTGGTACCCCGGCCGCTGTAGCGCTGGGTGTCGGAGTGCTGCTGCTGCCCATCGTCGGCGCATGGGCAACCGTGGCGACGCTGCGCGCCGGGTTGGCTCATCAACGGCTGGCCCGGCTTGCTGCCGAGGACGGTATGGATCTCGACGTGTCTGATCTGCCCAGAACGCCATCGGGCCGGATTCAGCGTGATGCCGCCGACGCCTTGTTCGGCACCGTGCGTGCCGAGCTCGAGGCCGAGCCTGACAACTGGCGCCGCTGGTACCGGCTGGCACGGGCCCACGACTACGCGGGAGACCGGACCCGGGCGCGAGAGGCCATGCGCAAAGCCGTTGCGCTGCAGGCCGCCGAGGCAGACCGATGAGCACGCTGCTGGTGGTTCACCACACGCCTTCGCCGGCCAGTCGGGCGGTTCTTGAGGAAGTCCTGGCCGGAGCCCGTGACCCCGAGATCACCGGTGTCGACGTGGTGGTGCGTCCTGCGCTGGCGGCGACCATCACCGACATGCTCAGCGCGGACGGCTACCTGTTCGGAACGCCGGCCAATTTCGGGTACATGTCGGGAGCGCTCAAACACTTTTTCGACACGGTGTACTACCCGGTTCTGGATTACGTGGCCGGCCGGCCCTACGGTCTGTGGGTGCACGGCAACAACGACACCGTCGGTGCCGCCTGCGCCGTTGAACGGATCGCGACCGGGCTGGGCCTGGTCAAGTCCGCCGACGTGCTGGACGTCACCGGAGTCGTCGATGCCGCCGTGCGCCAGCAGGGCTACGAATTGGGCGGCACCCTGGCCGCCACGTTGATGTAAGTGAGGTGGCATGGCGGGAATCGGTGACATGGCGTTGGGCGCGGCCCCGATCGCCGGCGGGGCGATGCTGGGCGCGCTGGCCGGAACGATCAAAGGCCCGGACTTCCGTGCGCTGATCAAGTCCGACATCGATTTGCTCAAGAGCCTCCCCGAGGAGAGCGTCGAGCTGCGGGCCGAACTCACGCGCACCATCGACGAACGTGTCTACGAACTGATCGCGACGGTCGACCGCAATCGCGAACTGCGCACGGCGGCCGGGTCCTACAAGGGCAACTGGCGCGACATCGTCGTGTTCGTCTGCGCGCTGCTGTTCACGCTGGTGTGGTGGAACGTTCCGCACAGCCGGACCAACTGGCTGCTCACCTTCATCGTCCTGGTGATCCTCTCGGTCGTCATCGGCGTCTACGCCGCCCGCGGCATCATCGCAGTATTCAGACGGATGTTCAGCCGCTCCTAGGCGAGATGGTCGCCGAAGAACGCCTCCATCGCCTGCCAGTGCCTCTCGGCGGCCTGCTGGTCGTAGGGACCATTGTCGGTGACGGCGAACCCATGTGCGGCCGGGTACCACTCGATGATGTGCTGCACGCCCGCCGCCGTCAGCGCGGCGTCCAGCGTCTGCGACTGCTCCGGGGTGTAGGACGGGTCGTTCTCGGCGCCGCCCACGTAGACCGCCCCCTGGATCCGCTCGGCCAGCAGGTGCGGGCTGCCCGGGTCGTCGTCGGCGGCCAGTCCGCCGCCGTGGAAGGACATCGCGGCGGCGACCCGTTCCGGAACCAACCCGGCGACCGCCAGCGAGGTGCGTCCGCCCATGCAGTAGCCGACCGTGCCGAAGCCGCTGCCGGTGACCTCGGGCCGTGCGGCCAGATAGTCGAAGAACGCCCGCGCGTCGGCGGCCATCACGTCGGGGGTGATCGCCTTCATCATCGTGAACAGTCGGGTGCGCTCGGCTGCGTCGCCGAACACGGCCAACATGTCGAACGGCGCCCATGCACCGTGTCGGTAGTACACGTCCGGAAGCAGAACCGCGTACCCCAGTGCTGCCAATCGCTCCGCCATGCCCTGCAGGGCATGGCGGACACCCCCGGCATCGGGGTACATCACGATCCCGGGCCATGGGCCGGGGCCTGCGGGTGTCGCGAAGGTCACCGGGCAGGTGCCGTCGGGCGTGGTGATCGTGTCGTGGATCGTCGGCATGTCTTTGTTCTACCCGGTGGGAGTCCGATCCGACCGGACGTAAAGTGGTCGGCGTGCCCGGCGCCACCCTGATCCCCACCCCCTATGAGGACCTGTTGCGCCTGGTTCTCGAGCAGGGGACTCCAAAGTCCGACCGCACCGGCACTGGCACCCGCAGCCTGTTCGGCCACCAGTTGCGCTACGACCTCTCGGCCGG
>JBAXUD010000335.1:0-4055 GCA_037129875.1 Mycobacteriaceae bacterium | reverse complement strand
CGTCGCAGTGACGCTCGGCTCAGGAGGTCATCGGCCGCGGGGTGGTGCCGTCGAGGCGCCATGACCGGAACTGCGAACTCGGCTCGCCGGACGGGTTGGCGCCGTAGATCGCCAGCATGCGGGCGTAACCGTGGGCAAGGTATCTGCCCAGATGGCCACCGCGCACCAGCGCGGCGTCCCCGGGGCCGAGCGTCACTGACGTACCGCCGGATTCGACGACGAGCTCGCCGGCAAGAAGATAGGTGGTCTCGTCGTGCGGGTGCAGATCTTCCCAGCCCTCGCCGTCCAATTCCCACTCGTGGATCACCACGCCCGTCCATGCAAGTCCGGGATCTTCGGTAAGGGTCTGGCACTCCGATCGCCGACCAGTGGCATCGGGCTGCAGCGTGACCCGCGGATGAAAGACGAGCGCGGGTCGGTCATCTCCGGTCATCCGGGCATCGTGCCACCAGCGGGCGCCCGCGCGGGCCGCAACCACGTCTTCGTTGGCTACCCTTCCCTCATGTCGACCGACGGGCCTGAGCCCGGTCCCACCGAGTGGTCGACCGGCACCCCCGGTGTCGGCCCATGGAGTGAGGAAAGTCCGGCTGTCCCGGCCGATGACTCGCGCTACGATCCTGAACTGCTGGAGCAGGGTGACAGCCGCAACGTTGTTGACGCGTACCGCTATTGGCGCCGCGACGCGATCATCGCCGACATCGACGGCCGTCGCCACCGGCTGCACGTGGCGATCGAAAACTTCGGAAACGACGCCAACATCGGCACAGTGGTGCGCACCGCCAACGCCTTCGCGGTGCACACCGTGCACATCGTCGGCCGGCGACGCTGGAACCGCCGCGGCGCCATGGTCACCGACCGTTATCAGCACCTGGTCCATCACGACACCACCGGGGAACTGCTCGGCTTCGCCCGTGGTGCCGGACTGACCGTCGTCGCCGTCGACAACACCCCGGGCGCGGTTCGCCTGGAGGAAACCACCTTGCCGCGGGACTGTCTGTTGCTGTTCGGCTCCGAAGGCCCGGGCATCTCCGAGGCCGCCCACGCCGGCGCCGCGCTGACGGTGTCGATCGCCCAGTTCGGCTCGACGCGCAGCATCAACGCCGGCGTCGCCGCCGGAATCGCCATGCACGCCTGGATCAGACAATGGTCCGACCTCTCGCAGGCTTGGTAGGGCAGGATTGCCCTTCATGGACCAGCAATGGAAGAACCGGGCGGCCAGCGCCGAGGCCGCCATCGCCACCCGGCATCTGCGGCGGCTCTGGAAGGTGCCCGGCACCCAGCTTGGTGTGGTGGGCTGGCCTCCCACCGCGAAGGACCAGACGTTCGCGACCTGGCATTACTGGTGGCAGGCCCACCTGCTCGACACGCTGGTCGACGCCCAGGTCCGTGACCCCAAGGGTGACCGGGTGGAGTCGATCAAGCGGCAGATCCGCGGCCAGCTCACCCGCAACAACGGCCGTTGGACCAATAACTATTACGACGATATGGCTTGGCTCGCACTGGCTTTGGAGCGAGCCGGCCGACTTGCCGGGGTGGCCAACCCCAAGGCGCTGGCCACCCTGGCCGACCAGCTGGTCAACTCCTGGTCCCCGGCTGAGGGCGGCGGAATCCCGTGGCGCAAGCAGGACAAGTTCTTCAACGCCCCGGCCAACGGACCGGCCGGGATCTTCCTGGCCCGCTACGGCAACATCAGCCGGGCCACGCAGATGGCCGACTGGATCGACGACACCCTGATCGACCCGGAAACCCACCTGGTGTTCGACGGCATCAAGGCCGGCTCGCTGGTGCGCGCGCAGTACACCTACTGCCAGGGCGTGGTCGTCGGCCTGGAGACCGAACTGGCAGTGCGGACCGGGGACACGCGCCACGTCACCCGGGTGGCCCGGCTGGTCGAGGCGATCGCCGAGAACATGGCCCCCGACGGCGTGCTCAAAGGTGCCGGCGGCGGCGACGGCGGGCTGTTCGCCGGAATCACCGCCCGCTACCTGGCGCAGGTCGCCACCGAACTGCCCGGTGACACCGCGACGCGGGACTCCGCCCGCAGGATTGTGCTCGCCTCGGCAACCACGGCCTGGGACAACCGGGCCGATGTCGAGGGTCTGCCGTTGTTCAGCGCGTTCTGGGACCGGATCGCGGAGGTGCCGCGGGCCGGCGGCGCCTCGGCGGCTTCGGTGGACGGCGCCGTCTTCGAGTCGGTGTGCCCCGAGCGCGATCTGTCGGTTCAGGTATCGGGCTGGATGCTGATGGAGGCCGCGTACGCGGCGACGAGATCCAGCTAGTCAGGAAGCGCCCGTGAACCTTGTCGTGTAGCTATGCTCAGCGCGGCACGCGAGGCGAAGGAGAAGCGACCGATGAAGAACATCACGGCGTTGGCAACGGGGGCATTGGCGATCGTCACGTTGAGCGGTGCGCTGACCGGATGCACCCCCACCACCGAGCAGGCTTACACGGGCACCGCGCCGGCCTCACCGACCGTGTGGACCGGCTCACCCGCCCCGGCTACCCCCGCCGAGCACGGCGGGGGCTACCAGCAGCCCGCTGAGGGCGCCAATCTGAACCAGTACATCGTCGACAACAAGATCGCCGAGGTGCCGTTCAAGAAGGGCGACCCCGGCGCACCGACCATCGCTTTTCCCTTCCCGCCTGATTGGCGCTCGGCCGGCGACAAGACCCCTGACTGGGCCTATGGCGCCATCGTCTACAACAAGGCTCCCGACCCGAGCGACCCGCCGTTCATGTATGCCATCGGCTCGAAGCTGACCGGAAACGTCGATCCGGAGAAGATCCTGCAACTGGCGCCCGGCCAGCTCAACGAACTGCCCCAGTTCAAGCCGCGCGAGGAACCGCAGCGCGACAAGGTGGGCGGTTTCGACGCGATCGACTACGTCGGGACCTACGTCTGGGAGGGTCAGACCCGGGCCGTCGGGCAGCAGACCATCGTGATTCCCGGTAAGGACTCGCTGTTCGTCCTGCAATTGAACGCCGAGGCGCCGAAGGGGCAGGAACAGGCTGTCATCGATGCGGCCAAGCTCATCAGAGAGCAGACCCAGATCACCGTCCCCTCCTGACCGCCCAGACTTAATTCACGCAGGGAGACCCTCATGACAATTCGATCCATGGCTTCTCGACTTCTGACGGCTGCGGCTCTTGGCGGGGCGCTGATCTGGACCCCGGCGATCAGCGCGTCGCCGGCCGGTGCCGCACCCTGCTCTGGCGGTCAGTGGCAGGACCCGATCACTGGCGTCTGCTGGTCGCAGAACAGCCCGAGCAACAGCTACGGCGGCTCGGGCAACATCCCGTGCCTGCCGGGCCGGCTGGGCCTGTGCATGGCGGCCCTGCAGAACACCCCGGTCCCGGGTGCGACGCTGCCGGGCGCGAACGCCAACGGCACCTGGCCGTAACGGTCTTAGACGTCCTCGGGCAGGACGCCGCGGCGGCGCAGCAGGTTGCGCCCGACCGCGATCAGCCCGGGCAGGACCGACAGGAACACGATGAGCAGGATCATCAGCTCAAGGTGGGCCTTGACGAACGGCACGTTGCCCAGGAAATAGCCCAGCAGTGTCACGCCGACTCCCCACAGGAGGCCGCCGACGATGTCGAAGGCCAGGAACAACGGGTAGCGCATGTAGGAGACGCCGGCCAGCACGGGCGTGAAGGTGCGCACGATCGGCACGAAGCGGGCCAGGATGATGGTCTTGGGACCGTGGCGTTCGAAGAAGGCGTGGGACTCGGTGACGTAGCGCTTCTTGAACAGCCGCGAGTCTTCTTTGTCGAACAGTGCCGGTCCGATGCGACGGCCGATGAAATAGGCGCATTGGTCGCCCAGTACCGCCACTATGGGGACGCAGACCAGCAGCACCCAGATGCTGACCGGTGGGTGGGGGGCGGCGGCGAGCAGGCCGCCGGTGAACAGCAGCGAGTCGCCCGGCAGCAGTGGAAACAGCAGGCCGGTCTCGATGAAGACGATGATCAGGATGCCCGGCAACACCGCGGAGGCGAACGGCCCGCCCTCGCCGAGCCAGTACATCGGGTCCATGATGCCGGGCAGGGCCATC
>JBAXUD010000334.1:0-4100 GCA_037129875.1 Mycobacteriaceae bacterium | reverse complement strand
CAGCACCTGGGTCACCGAAGCCCGCCGCCTCGCGCCGCGCCAGGTCGCTACCAGCGCGGCATGGTTGTCCCGGTGCAGTGAGACGGTGAGGTCCAGCGTCTCGGCGGGCCGTGGTGCCCGGACCAGGAAGTAACCGTCATCGGTGGCGAAGGGTGCGTTGCGCAACTCCTCGGATACCGCTGCCGGTCCGTCCTCCGCGGCGGGCAGCAGATAGGCGCTGCGGTTACCGCGGACGTCCTGCACCTCGGCCACCACACAGCGCAATTCTCCGGCGGCGTCGTGGCACCAGAACAGACTCAGCGGGCTGAACGCACGGCCGAGGACCCGTGGGGTCAACAGCGCGGTGATTCGGCCGCCCGGGATGACGACGCCATGTCGGGCCAGGACGCCGTCGACGCGCTGGCGCAGGGTCTGCTCGGGCACGCCATCGAAGTGATCGTCGGCCTCGAAGCCTGCGAACGGCCGCAACCACCACGGCAGCCGGGGCAGTTCGTCGACGTCGACGTACCAGCTGTAGCTGCGGTGCTCGGCGTAGTGCTGGACTGGTGACCTGTGCAGATGAGTGACACGGGTGGGGTACAGCGCGGGAGTAACCGGGGTTGCCACGAGAGTCTGTGCGGTATCCACGACTGCAATTCGGAGCAGGTCCGGGGATGGATGGGTCTGTGACGCAGGTCTCCCGTTCTAGGACACGGTGAGCACGATCAGCGCGGCGTTGAGCACGATGATCAACGCCGCCACCGACCAGGCCAGCGTCGTGGTGAGTCTGCTGTTGGTGTCCTGGCCCATCACGGCGCGATCACTGGTGAGCCGCACCAGGGGAACCAGTGCGAACGGAATGCCGAAGGACAGCACCACCTGGGAGAGGACCAGCGCGCGGGTGGGGTTCACTCCGCTGGCCAACACCAGCAGCGCCGGCACGAGCGTGACGAGGCGCCGGGCCAACAGTGGGAACGTCGTGCGCAACAGCCCCTGCATGATCATCGCGCCGGCGTAGGCGCCGACCGATGTGGACGCCAGCCCGGAGGCCAACAGGCCGACCGCGAAGAACAACGCGACTGCGGGCCCCAGCGTGTCAGCCACCGCCGCGTGGGCGCCTTCGATGGTGTCGGTGCCGTCGCGGCCGAGCAGGTTGGTCGCCGCCACCAGAAGAAGAGCCAGGTTCACGCTGCCGGCCACCAGCATCGCGATGCCGACGTCCCAGCGGGTGGCGCGCAGCAGCCGTGCCCGGCGCGGTCCGGCATCGGGATGACCGTGCCGGTCACGGGCCAGCCCGGAATGTAGATACACCGCGTGCGGCATCACCGTCGCCCCCAGCATCGCGGTGGCCAGCAACACGCTGTCCACCCCGTCGAACCGGGGTATCAGCCCATCGGCCACCGCGGCGGATGGCGGCGGATTGACCACCAGGCTGGCCAGGAAGCCGATCGTGATGATCAGCAGCAGACCGGTGATCACGCGCTCGAACATGCGTTGGCCGCGTCGGTCGCCGATGGTGAGCAGTACCAGCGAGGCCAATCCGGTGATGACGCCACCGAGCACCAGGGGTAATCCGAATAGCAGGTGCAGGGCGATCGCGCCGCCGATGATCTCGGCGACGTCGGTGGCGATCGCCACCAACTCGGCCTGCACCCAATAGGCGATCCGGCCAGGGGAATTGGTCCGGTCGCGAACGGCCTCGGGCAGGGTGCGGCCGGTGACCAGGCCGAGTTTGGCGCTCAGATACTGCACCAGCCCGGCCATCACGTTGGCGACGACGATGACCCATACCAGCAGGAACCCGAACCGGGCCCCCGCGCTGACGTTGGCCGCGATGTTTCCCGGGTCGACGTAGGCGATCGCCGCGACGAACGCCGGCCCGAGCAGCGACCAGCCGGCTCTGCTGGGGAGACGGAGGCTCAAAAGCCGAGCCAGATGCCGCCACCACCCAGCCCGAACGCGGGCATGCCGACACCGCCGAAGCCCCAGCCCGGCCAGGGGTTGGAGAACGCCGGATTAGGCGTCGTGGTGATCGCGGAATGTCCAGCGTTCTGGCAGATCCGGGTGAAAGGTCCCAGATCCGTGCAGTCCGGCACGGCTGCCGCCGGGGCGGCGAACTGCGTGGCCGCCGCAATGGCGGCAAGACTCATGCCGACCGAAAGCAGAGCCCGAAAAACGTTCTGGCGCAAGGCCACCATGACGTCCTCCCTGGCAGTTGCCTATCCAGCAGCGTACAACCCCTTACCGGTCACCAGCGGCAGGTTGATCGTGGTGCAGATACCCGGCTCGGCCGCCACCACAGCGGGGATCGCGTTGACGATGCGCATGGCGGTGGCCAGCACGCCGGCGTGGTTGTGGTCGCCGTTGGGACTACTCAGGCACAGGTCCATCGCATAGCACGGTTCGCCGGTGATCTCGATGCGGTAATTTCCGCCGTGCTGAGCAGGTTGGGGCCAGTGCGGGCACAGGTCGTCGCGCAGCCGGGTGATGTGCTCGAGCACCACCGCGGGCGCACCGTTCACCATCCCGATCACCTCGAAGCGCAGTGCCGCCGCGGTGCCTTCGGCGATATGGCCGGATGAGATGTCGAAGGACTCCGGTGCGGGCTCGCGCACGTACATCTCCTCCAGACCGTCGAGTTCAAGTCCCAGTCCGGCGGCAAGCTGACGGATCACCGACCCCCACCCGATGCTGAGCACGCCGGGCTGCAACAGCATCGGGATCTCGTCCATCGGCTTTCCGAAGCCCATCACGTCGAACATCACCGTCGCACTGTCGTAGGTCGCGTAGTTCACGATCTCCATACAGCGCACCTGTTCGATGCTCTGGCACGTTCCGGCGAGCGCCAGCGGGAAAAGGTCATTGGCGAAGCCGGGATCGATCCCGTTGACGAAGACACTCGAATTCCCTTCGCGCGCAGCATCTTCGATGGGCCTGATCATCTCGTCGGGAATCACCTGCCACGGCCACTGCAGGAACACCGGACCGCTGCCCACCACGTTGATCCCGGCGGCCAGGATGCGGCGGTAGTCCTCGAGCGCTTCCATCAGCCGGTTGTCGGCCATCGCGGTGTAGACGGCGCAGTCCGGCTTGGTGGCCAGCACGGCAGCCAGGTCGTTGGTCGCGATGACACCCGTCGTCGTGTCCAGGCCGGCGATTTCGGCGGCGTCCTTTCCGGCCTTGGCATCCGAGGACACCCACACCGCGGTGAGTTCGAAATCGGGATGGGTGATCAACGACCGCAGCGCGTGGGTGCCGACGTTTCCGGTGCCGATTTGTGCGACGCGGATGGGCATGGGTCCTCCGTGGGGTAAGGGTCGGGATGGATCAGAGGTCGGGGATCGGGAGGTCGAGATTGGGGACGATCAGGCCGCCGTCGACTTCGAGCATCTTGCCGGTCAGGAAGCTGCCGGCCGGTGAAGCCAGATAGACCGCGGCGGCGGCGATGTCGAGCGGATCGCCGAGGCGGCGCATCGGAGTGGCCTTCTCCATGGGTCCGCGCAGCGCGTCGTTGGACGCCACGATATCCAGGGCGGAGGTCAGGATGGATCCGGGCGCGATGGCGTTGACCCGGATCTTCGGGCACAGGTCCAGCGCGGTGAGCCGGGTGTAGTGCGCCAGTGCGGCTTTCGCGGTGCTGTAGGCGGCGAAGCCGCGGCCCGCCAGCCGGCCCATCGTCGAGCTGATGTTGATGATGTTGCCGCCGCCGGAATGCTCCAGCATCAACGGAACCGCGGCGACGGTGAGTGCATGCGCGGTCAGGACGTTGAAGGTGAAGGCGTCGCGCATGTCCTTGACCGATGTGGTGAGCAAGGTGTTGGGCATGTTGCCGCCGACGTTGTTGACGACGATGTCGAGCCGGCCGAAGGCCTCCACCGCCTGTTCGGCCAGCGCGGCGGTGGCCTCAGGCTGGGCCAGGTCGGCGACGACGATGTGGGCGCGCCGACCGACGGCCTCCACCTGGGCGGCCACAGCCTGCAGCTCTGCTTCGGTTCGCGAAGAGATCAGGACGTCGGCGCCCACCTCGGCGAAGGCGACGGCGATCGCGGCTCCCAGGCCGCGTCCGGCCCCGGTGACGACGGCTACCTGTCCGTCGAGGCGGAATCTGTCAAGGATCACAC
>JBAXUD010000333.1:0-4125 GCA_037129875.1 Mycobacteriaceae bacterium | reverse complement strand
ACCGGCAACCTCAACACCCTCGCCGGCGGCGCCGACCAGATCGCCGACGTACTCGGCGGAATTCGCGGCCAACTTGGACAGACGCTGGCCACCGTCAGCTACCTGGTGCGGGCGTTGGCGTTCATGCAGAATCAGTACGGCACCGGCAAGGCGCTGCCGGGGTTCGAGCTCGGCAGCGATCCGCTCAACTCCATTCACGGCCTCGGCGGCAAAATGGGCGTGAATACCGGCGACGCCGTCGCGGCGTATGACAAATCGATTGCGCCCGTTCTCAATGCCCTCAACGGAAACCCGGTCTGCGACGCGGATCCGCAATGCGTGGCTACCCGCGCCCGCCTTCAGTTGCTGGCCGAAGCCCGAAACGACGGTACCCTCAGCCAGATCACCAACCTCTGCAGCCTGCTTGAGGAGGTGCCGGGCGATCCCACCGCATTGCCGGCCGAGCAGCCGATGCCGACACCCGTGATCCCGGGCAAAGAGAAGCCCGGTCCACTCACCACCATCGGAGGCGATCGGGCGACCCCGCTCACCCCCGGTGGCATGGGCCCGGCGTTGGATTCGATAAGTCAGAGCCTTCAGGCCGCCGGGATCACTAATCCAGCCGATCTGGACTCCCAACTGAGCCAACTCCAGCAGGGTATCGACTTGCTGTCTGTTGCCAGTCGCCAGGTCGCCGACGGCGTCGCTCTGCTGGTCGACCAGACCAAGAGACTCGGCACCGGCCTCGATCAGGCGTCGTCATTCCTGTTGGCGATGAAGCGGGACGCGACTACACCGTCGATGGCAGGCTTCTACATACCGGGACAGATCCTCACCGGCGACGAGTTCAAGAAGGCCGCGTCCATTTTCATCTCGCCGGACGGCCATACCGTCAGATATCTGGTGCAGAGCAAGCTCAGCCCGTTCGTCCAGCCGGCAATGGATCAGATCAACGAGATCATCGCGGCAGCGCGCGGGGCTCAGCCCAACACCACACTCGCGGACGCCTCGGTCTCGATGACGGGACTGACGGTGACACTGCGCGATACCCGGGATTACTACTTTCAGGATCTGCGTCTCATCGTGACCACGACGATTCTCGTCGTCCTCAGCATCCTGATCGTCCTGTTGCGCGCCTTGGTTGCGCCCCTTTACCTCATCGTCTCCGTGATGTTCTCCTTTCTGTCGGCACTCGGGCTCGGCGTGCTCCTCTTCCAGGTGATTCTCGGTCAGGAACTGCACTGGAGTGTGCCTGGCTTGACGTTCATCATCCTGGTGGCGGTGGGTGCGGACTACAACCTCCTGTTGATCTCCCGGATACGGGACGAGTCGCCAATCGGTATCCGATCCGGCGTGATCCGCACCGTCACCCAGACCGGTGGTGTGATCACCGCGGCCGGGTTGATTTTCGCGGCCTCGATGATCGGTCTGCAGTTCTCCAACATCACCACCCTGGTCCAGATCGGCTTTATCATCGCGGCCGGCATTCTGCTAGACACCTTCCTGGTCCGAACCATCACAGTGCCGGCCATCGCGGTACTGGTCGGCAAGGCGAACTGGTGGCCATCCAAGTGGCAGCCGCCGGCAGCTACCCCACGAAAGAGACCCGAGATTGACGAATCAATCGGCGCAGTGACGAGTTGAGAACCGGCACACGCCGGGACCGGACGATCGGCAGTTCTCCGGAACCGGACAATCGGCAGTAGGGTGGGCGGCAATGTGGACGACGGTGGTAGTCCTCGCGCTCGCGTTGAATCTTGAACCGAATCGCCTGGGAATAATCGGGCTCCTACTGCTTCGTCCTGACCCGATTAGACAACTGCTGGTCTTTCTTTGCACCAGCTTTCTGATGAGCTCCGCCGCTGGCCTCGGCGTTCTTTTCCTGGTGAGCCGGGGATCTGTTTTGAAGTCGGATTCCAGCAGCGCGATCATGCAGATCGGAGTGGGTGCCTTTGCGCTTATCGTGTCCGCCCTATTGTTCACCGATATCCCACTGTCCAGAGGCAAGGGCAGCCAGCCGAGTGAATCGGAGGCTGACCCATCACATGCATCGACGGCCGTGCCGTCGAGCGGACTCACCCTCGTGGACAATTTCACCAAGCGGGCAGGGAAACTAATGCATGGCCGTTCGCTGCGGTTTGCGGCAGCATTGGGTGTCGGCATCGCACTTCCTTCGGTCGACTTCATCGCGCTGCTCTTGCTCATTGCGGCATCTGGCGAGCCACCCAAAGTCCAGGTCGCCGCGCTGTTCACCTTCCTGATTGTTGCGAACAGCATCCTGCTGATCCCCATGATCGGCTACCTCGTTGCACGAGAACGCACGATTCGCATCCTCGAGAACCTGCGCACCTGGGTTCTCGCCCGCAGCCGCCGCGACTATGCGGTGCTTCTTGCCATCGCCGGTGCGTTGATGCTGACAGTCGGCCTCAGGCGCCTGTGATGATCGTCAGTGACTAGTCGATCGCGGCGCTGAGCCCAAACTCCGCGAGAGTCTGCTCCACCACGCCGCGCAGGCGCGCCTTCGAGTTCTCCGCGTCGAGTTGATAAGCCTCCACTGAAATCGAGATCTTGCCGTTGATCCGCCCTGACACGACAACCAACTGCCCGTGTGAACGCTGCAATTCCCCGATGGTGACATCGGTATCGATAGCCCGGATGAAGACGTAGTCGGCCGGGCTACCGTCGACCCGGGCCAGGTCCGGCGGGAGATCGCCCAGGTTCGAGCACGAGACCGGCAGATCTTCGGAATAGGCGAACAACAGGTCCGCGACACCCTTGACCGAACTCTGCGGCAGCCACGGAACCAGCGAGAGTAATTCCATGGTCGGATCTGGTTCGGCCTTGGCCTTCTCCCGGGCCAGGCGCACCCCGGTGCGGGCCTCGGCGAGATCGGAGGAGACCGTCGTCGGATCGACGGTGGCATTCGCGAACGCCATCGCCAACGCCCGATCGTCGTCGAGACTCTCGCGGAGGTTGATCGCGATGACGAGGGTGACTCTGCCGTCCGAGGCACGCCTGCGGCCAAGATGTTCACCCAGCTTCGCGGCAAAACCGGCAAGCAACGAATAGCTGTTGCCCCCAAGAGATTCCGCTTTGGCATCCCATTCGGGGATATCCACATAGACGGCGACCGACGGAACCACCACATGCCGCCCATCCACCGGTTTGGCACGAGCGGCGCGGGCGCGGGCGAAGTCGTCACGCTTGGCGCGAACCATCTTGGCGGCCTTGACCGCCGTGCGAGCGGTCAACGGAACATCCCGGAGGGCCTGACGAAGATCGGCGGCGATGGCCTGACCGCGGGTACGGGATCCCGGGCGGTCATAGCCGGATTCACGGACGTTGCCGGTGATCCCCTCGAAGACCGCCATCAGGGCGCCGACACCATCACCGATGACATGCGATGCGACGATGCTGGCCGCGGTGGACCCGTCGTCGAGGGGTTGCAGGGCCAGGTGCCAGCCAGGCCCACGTTCCGGGTCGATGGGCAGGCTCGCCAGTTCGTCCGCCCAATCCATCAGCTCCGCGCGGGGCCGGGACCGCTCGGCAACATGGATCGGTGGCGGCGGGCCCTCCGGTTGCACCCAGCGCGGCCGGCCGAACGGCAGCGGTGATCGCTCGATGAGTCGGCTGCCCAGCGACGCGTAGAGGTTATGGTGGAAGCGCCGAAAGCCCTCATGGTCGAAGGCGCGCTCGTAGACCCAGACGCATTGCATCAACTGCCCGCGCCCGGTGGCTCGCTGCAACTCGAGCGCGGCATGGTCGAGGAACTCCAGCCGATGCTCGTTAACCTGCTCGGCCTCCCACCAACGCAGGAGCCGTCGTTTCGGGCGGGCCTGAGTTGTCATCGGTTCCTCTTTCGACTGTGCGATATTCGACTGTGCGAGTGTGAACTACGCGATTGTGAACTATGCGATCTCGCCGGTGAGACCGAACTCGGCAAGCGTCTGAGCCACCAGTTCGCGCAACCCGCGCTGGGAGTTGTGGGCGCCTGACTGGTGACTTATCACCGAGAGCGATATGGTGCCGTCGATGCGCCCGGATGTGAGGGTCAGGATGCCGCCGCGGCGATCCAGGGACTCGCGCGTGGGGTTGCGATCCACGCCCCGAAAACTAAAGTACTCCGCCGCCGTTCCGTCGATGCGA
>JBAXUD010000332.1:0-4125 GCA_037129875.1 Mycobacteriaceae bacterium | reverse complement strand
GCGATGACCACACCGCACCACTTGTCCGACCGCTACGAACTCGGAGAGATCCTTGGCTTCGGCGGCATGTCCGAGGTCCACATCGCCCGCGATCTGCGGCTGCACCGCGATGTGGCGGTGAAAGTGCTCCGCGCAGACCTCGCGCGTGACCCGAGCTTCTATCTCCGCTTCCGCCGCGAGGCCCAGAACGCCGCCGCGCTGAACCATCCGGCAATCGTTGCCGTCTACGACACCGGCGAGGCCGTCACCCCGGCCGGCCCGCTGCCCTACATCGTGATGGAGTACGTCGACGGGGTGACGCTGCGCGACATCGTCCACAACGACGGGCCGATGCCGCCGCGACGGGCCCTGGAGGTGGTCGCCGACGCCTGCCAGGCGCTGAATTTCAGCCACCAGCACGGGATCATCCACCGCGACGTCAAGCCCGCCAACATCATGATCTCCAAGACCGGCGCGGTGAAGGTGATGGACTTCGGCATCGCGCGGGCCCTCGCCGACACCGGTAACCCCGTCACCCAGACCGCGGCGGTGATCGGCACGGCGCAGTACCTCTCGCCCGAGCAGGCCCGCGGCGAGCGCGTCGACGCCCGCTCCGACGTGTACTCGCTGGGCTGCGTGCTCTACGAAATGCTCACCGGCCAACCGCCTTTCGTCGGCGATACCCCCGTCTCGGTGGCCTATCAGCACGTGCGCGAGGACCCGGTGCCGCCGTCGCACAAACATGGCGGCATCTCGCCCGAGCTCGACGCCGTGGTGCTCAAGGCGCTGGCCAAGAATCCGGAAAACCGCTACCAGAGCGCCGCGGAGATGCGGGCGGATCTGGTTCGGGTGCACAGCGGCGAGAAGCCCGATGCGCCCAAGGTGCTGACCACGGCCGAACGCACCCTGATGATGGCGTCGTCGCGCTCCGGCTCCCGCGCCGACGGGTCCGGCGCTCCGATGGCATACGACTACGGCGACGCCCCCCGCCGCTCGATCGGGCGCTGGCTGATCGCCTTGGCGGTGCTGTCGATCCTGACGGTGGTGGTGGCGGTGGTGATCAACCTGGGCGGCGGCAAGCCGCGTGAGGTCCAGGTGCCAGACGTCCGTGGCCAGGTGTCCGCCGATGCGACCGCGGCCCTGCAGAACAAGGGCTTCAAGGTCCGGACCCAGCAGAAGCCGGACAGCACCGTGCCGCCGGATCACGTCATCAGTACCGAACCCGCAGGCAACGCCTCGGTCAACGCCGGCGACGAGATCAGGATCAACGTGTCCACCGGACCCGAACAACGCGAGGTGCCCGATGTCACGGGCCTGAGCTATGCCGACGCGGTCAAAAAACTGACCGCCGCGGGATTCGGCAAGTTCAAGCAGGCCGAAGCGCCGTCGACCGTCGGGCAGCGCGACAAGGTACTCAACACCAATCCGGCGGCCAATCAGACGTTGCCGATCACCAACGAGATCACCCTATTCATCGGCACCGGACCGGTGACGCGCGGCATCCCCGACGTCACCGGACAGAACTCGGACGTGGCCACCAAGAACCTCAACACCCTCGGCTTCCAGACCATCCTGACCGCGCCGGTGGACAGCGCAGAGCCCGCCGGCCAGGTCCTCGGCATCGATCCTGCGGCGGGCACGGATACCGCCCTGGACACCGCGATCACCCTCAAGGTCTCCAAAGGCAACCAGCTCGTGATGCCCAATCTCGTCGGCCAGTTCTGGACCGATGCCGAGCCGAACCTGCGCGCGCTGGGCTGGACCGGCGTCCTGGTGAAGGGCCCGGACGCGCAGAACAGCGGGCAGCGGACCAACGCCGTGGTGACCCAGAGCCCGGCCGCGGGCAGCGGATTGAACTTCAACGGGTCGGTGACGCTGAGTTTCGCGTCCTAGCCGGTCCGGGCCGGGTTGCCGGCGGTGGCATTGCGCACCGTGTCGGCAACCTCCTGCTCGAGCCGGCGGACGAGTGTTTCCGCAGGCGCCTCGCCGCAGTACCCCAGCCAGTTGGCGAGCATCCGGTGACCACCCTCGGTGAGAATCGATTCGGGATGGAACTGCACCCCGTGGATCGGCAGGTCGACGTGGCGGACCGCCATGATCACCCCGGTTGGGTCCATCTCGTCGCTGCGCCCGCCCCGCGAGGTCCGCGCGGTGACCTCCAATTCGGCCGGCACCGTCTCCGGCAGGATGGTCAACGAGTGGTACCTGGTCGCGGTGAACGGATCCGGAAGGCCGTGGAGCACACCGACATTGGTGTGGAAAACGGCGCTCGTCTTGCCGTGCAGAAGCTCCGGTGCGCGGTCCACCGTCGCGCCGAACGCGACACCGATCGCCTGGTGCCCCAGGCACACGCCAAGCAGCGGGGTTCCGGCGGCCGCACAGGCGCGAACGAGCCCGATCGAGGCGCCGGCGCGCTCAGGGGTGCCGGGTCCGGGGCTGAGCAGGACACCGTCGAATTCCCGGGCGGCCGCGGCGATCTCGGCATCGCCGGCCAGTCGGCGGTCGTCGTTGCGCCAGACGTCCGCGTGAACACCGAGCTGGCCCAGATACTGGACCAGGTTGAACACGAAGCTGTCGTAATTGTCGACGACCAACACCCGCACCCGTGACAGGCTACCCCGGCCGGGCCGGACTCCGGATTTTCCTGGTCGCGGCGGCGCTGAGTTAGTCTCTTAGGTGCTCCGGCACGATCGTCCCACCGATGTCGTCAGTGAAGGTAGGCATGCCCAAGTCAAAGGTCCGCAAGAAGAACGACTTCACCGTCAAGCCGGTGAGCCGTACGCCGGTGAAGGTCAAAGCCGGCCCGTCGAGCGTCTGGTTCGTCGTGCTGTTCATCGGTCTGATGCTGATCGGCCTGGTGTGGCTGCTGGTGTTCCAGCTCGCCGCCTCCGGCTATGACACCCCGGATCCGCTGATGTGGATGTCCGACCTTGGCCCGTGGAACTACGCGATCGCATTCGGCTTCATGATCGCCGGCCTGCTGCTGACGATGCGGTGGCGGTGACCTCAATCACACGCGTGTGATTCATCCCCATTGTGGATAGTGCCTGTGGATAACTCCGGTTCGCCCGTTTCGCATCAGTGGGGGCCGTCTGCTGTTGGTATCGCCGGGGTCGCCGCGGTCGGTGTTCTGATGGCGGTGGTGTGCGCGGCCGTGGCCACCGACGCTCCCGGCCGTTTTCTCACCGGAGTGGCGGCCATCGGACTGCTGGTCTTCGCCGCCGGGTCGTGGCGCGGCAGGCCCCGCCTCGTGGTCACCGACGGCGGCCTGATTCACCGCGGATGGTTCGGCGCTCAGACCCTGCAGCGCGGGGACATCGAGTCCATCCGGATCACCCAGTTCCGCCGCTGGGGCCGCACGGTGCGGTTACTCGAAATCGACACCCGGGGCGGACAACTGTTCGTCCTCAGCCGCTGGGACCTGGGCACCGACCCGTTGGACGTGCTCGATGCGCTCACCGACGCCGGTTACGCGGCCCCGCGGACCGGGAATTAGCGTCAGGAAATGGTGATCGACTCGATGACGACGTCGTCGTTGGGCCGATCGTTGCGGTCGACCTGGGTTGTGGCGATGGCGTCGACCACCGCCTGCGATTCCGGATCGACGACCTCACCGAAGATGGTGTGGCGGCGGTTCAGGTGCGGGGTCTTGCCCACGGTGATGAAGAACTGCGAACCGTTGGTGCCGGGGCCGGCGTTGGCCATCGCCAACAGGTATTTCTTGTCGAACTGCAACTCCGGATGGAATTCGTCGCCGAACTTGTAGCCCGGCCCGCCACGGCCGGTGCCGGTGGGATCGCCGCCCTGAATCATGAACCCGTCGATGACGCGGTGAAAGACCGTGCCGTCGTAGAACGGCCCGGAGGTTCCGCCGGATGCATTCTGGGTGGAGTAATCCTTGGTGCCCTGGACCAGGCCGACGAAGTTGGCGACGGTCTTGGGGGCGTGGTTCCCGAAGAGGGCGATCTTGATGTCACCGCGGTTGGTGTGCAAGGTGGCAGTCGCGGTCGAAATGGGGCTTGTGGTCACGGCCCTCAGTGTGCCACTCGCGGGCGGTGCAGCCGACCGCAGGGTGGTGTCGTTGTCTACGCCAATGTTCTGTGGAGCCTAGGAGATTCGAACTCCTGACATCTGCCTTGCAAAGGC
>JBAXUD010000331.1:0-4128 GCA_037129875.1 Mycobacteriaceae bacterium | reverse complement strand
CGGTGAGCATGACCAGGGAAGGCCAATCATGAGCGGGGCACCTCCGACGCTGGACATGAAGTCCATCCTGTCCGACAGGTCGAACCGGGTTGTGGTGTGCTGCGGTGCCGGCGGGGTGGGCAAGACCACCACCGCGGCGGCGATGGCACTGCGCGCCGCGGAGTACGGGCGCAGCGTCGTGGTGCTGACCATCGACCCCGCCAAACGGCTCGCTCAAGCCCTCGGCATCAAGGAACTCGGCAACACCCCACAGCAGGTTCCGCTGGGTCCCGAGGTGTCCGGGGAACTGTTCGCGATGATGCTCGATATGCGGCGCACGTTCGATGAGATGGTGCTCGAATACTCCGATGCCACACGCGCAGAGGCGATTCTGGAGAACAAGTTCTATCAGACGGTCGCCACGTCGCTGGCCGGCACACAGGAGTACATGGCCATGGAGAAGCTCGGCCAGTTGCTCGCGCAGGACCGCTGGGATCTGGTGGTAGTCGACACCCCGCCGTCGCGCAACGCCCTGGACTTCCTCGACGCGCCCAAACGGCTGGGCAGTTTCATGGACAGCCGGATGTGGAAGTTGTTCCTAGGGCCGGGTCGCGGCTTCGGCAAGCTGGTGACCGGGGCGATGGGCCTCGCGATGAAGGCGGTGTCGACCATCGTCGGCTCTCAGATGCTCTCCGACGCAGCGAATTTCGTTCAGTCGCTGGACTCCACCTTCGGCGGATTCCGCGAGAAGGCCGAGCGCACATACGAATTGTTGAAGCGACGCGGCACCCAATTCGTGGTGGTATCGGCCGCCGAGCCCGATGCGCTTCGGGAGGCCACCTTCTTCGTCGACCGACTCTCCGCGGAAGGAATGCCGTTGGCCGGGCTGGTCCTGAACCGAACCCATCCCATGCTGTGCGCACTGACCGTGGAACGCGCGATCGACGGCGCCACCGAACTCGAAGAAGCCGGCGACGCATTGACCGCTGCGGTGCTGCACATCCATGCCGACCGCGGGCAGACCGCGAAGCGGGAGGTGCGGCTGCTGTCGAGGTTTACCGGCGCCAACCCGCATGTCCGAGTCGTGGGGGTGCCGTCTCTGCCGTTCGATGTGTCCGATCTGGACGCACTGCAGGCGATCGCCGATCAGATCACCGGAGAGACCTAGAAGGCGAAATCAGCTGACGCTGCGGTGCTTACGCTGGACGGCGAAGAACTCCGACCACGAAGAGACTTCGGGGTGCTGCTTGAGCAGGGCGCGGCGCTGGCGCTCGGTCATTCCGCCCCAGACGCCGAACTCCACCCGATTGTCGAGGGCGTCGGCTCCGCACTCGGTTACCACCGGGCAATGCCGGCAAATCACCGCGGCCTTGCGCTGAGCAGCACCGCGGACGAACAACTGGTCGGGATCGGAGGCCCGGCACAACGCCTGGGAGACCCAGGCGATACGGGCTTCCCCGTTGACCCCCTGAGGTGAACCGTGTATCGATACTGAGGTTGTCCTGCGGACAGCGGGCCGAATCCCCGACACGGGCGGTTCCCTTCGTCTGAGCCGCCAGAAACGGCGGCCAATCCCTCCGATGTAGACGCGGTGCGATCTGCGCCACATTGCGAGGCGAGTGTTACCTGCGTCGCACTGTGCGCTTAAAGTAAGTGGTCAGGTCGCGTTTGCGCAACAGTCCAATCACAGGTTTTTTGGGACAAGCGTCCAACCGGATCATGAACTGGGCTTTTGCGACACAGCCGTCACAAATTTCCGCTACCTTCGCCCACTTCGGGCGGGGCGGGAGTCCGCCAACGGCCCTCAGTAGGCTGTAGCCCATGTCGGAACGCGGACCGGCCGTTCCCACGATCATCAAGCTGGCGTGGTCTTGTCTCTTGGCCAGCGTGATCGTCGCGGCACTGCTCTTCCCGGCGGTTGGCGGCCTCGGGCTGATGTCCAACCGCGCGTCCGACATCGTGGCTAACGGGTCGGCCCAGGTCCTGGAAGGTGACATCCCTGCGGTGACCACGATGGTCGACAGCAAGGGCAACACCATCGCGTGGCTCTACTCGCAGCGCCGCTTCGAGGTGTCCAGCGACAAGATCGCCGACACCATGAAGCTCGCCATCGTGTCCATTGAGGACAAGCGATTCGCCGAGCACAACGGCGTCGACTGGAAGGGCACGCTCACCGGCTTGGCCGGCTACGCCTCCGGGGATTTCGGTACCCGCGGCGGCTCGACCATCGAGCAGCAGTACGTGAAGAATTATCAGCTGCTGGTGGTGGCTCAGAACGACGCGGAGAGGCGCGCCGCCGTGGCCCCCACGCCCGCCCGCAAGCTGCGTGAGATCCGCATGGCGCTCAGCCTCGACAAGACGCTGACCAAACCGGAGATCCTGACCCGCTATCTGAATCTGGTGTCGTTCGGCAACGGGGCGTTCGGCATCCAGGACGCCGCGCAAACCTACTTCGGTATCGACGCGTCGAGCCTCAACTGGGCCCAGTCGGCACTCTTGGCGGGCCTGGTCCAGTCCACCAGCGCGCTGAACCCCTACACCAACCCCGATGGCGCTCTGGTCAGGCGAAACCTGGTACTGGACACCATGATCGAACAGCTGCCTGATAAGGCGGACGAGTTGCGGGCGGCCAAGCAAAAGCCGCTGGGTATCCTGGCCCGCCCCAACGAACTGCCACGCGGCTGCATCGCCGCCGGCGACCGGGCCTTCTTCTGCGACTACGTCCAGGAGTACCTGGCCCGGGCCGGCCTCACCAAGGAGCAGATCTCACGCGGCGGCTATCTGATCAAGACGACCCTGGACCCCGATGTACAGGCCGACGCCAAGAAGTCGGTGGATTCGATCGCCGCTCCGGACCTCGACGGCATCGCCAGCGTGATGAACATCGTGCTGCCGGGCAAGACCAGTCACCCCGTGGTTGCGATGGTCAGCAACCGCACCTACGGCCTGGACAGTGCCACCGGGCAAACCGTTCAGCCACAGCCGTTTTCGTTGGTCGGCGACGGGGCGGGCTCGATCTTCAAGATCTTCACCACCGCGGCAGCGCTGGATCTGGGGCTGGGTATCAACGCCACCCTGGACGTCCCCGGCCGCTTCGAGGCCAGGGGTCTCGGCGCAGGCGGAGCCAAGGGCTGCCCCAGGGAAACCTGGTGCGTGGAGAACTACAAGGACCCGCGGTACCTCACCATGGGGGTCACCGAGGCGCTGGCGAAGTCGCCCAACACGGCATTCGCGAAGCTCATCTCGCAAGTCGGGGTGACCCGCACGGTGGACATGGCCGTCCGGCTGGGGTTGCGCTCCTATACCGAACCGGGCACCGCCCGTGGCTATGACCAGGACAACGACGAGAGCCTGGCGGATTTCATCAAGCGCCAGAACATCGGGTCGTTCACCCTGGGCCCCTTCCAGGTGAACCCGCTGGAGTTGGCCAACGTTGCGGCCACCCTGGCATCCGGCGGAATGTGGTGCCCGCCAAACCCGATCGACAAGGTCTACGACCGGCGCGGCGACGAGGTGGCGGTCAACGCCGAGTCGTGCGAGCAGGCTGTGCCGGAGGGCCTGGCAAACACGCTCTCCAACGCCATGTCGCGGGACACCGTCATCGGCACCGGTGCGCGGGCGGCCAACTCGGCGGGCTGGAGCCTGCCGATGTCGGCCAAGACCGGAACCACCGAGGCGCACCGCTCGGCGGGTTTCCTCGGGTACACCAACCGCTACGCGGCGGTGAACTACATCTACGACGATTCGCCGGATCCGAGCGACCTCTGCTCGTTCCCGCTGCGCCCGTGCTACGACGGTGATCTCTTCGGCGGCAACGAGCCCGCCGAGACGTGGTTCACCGTGATGACACCGATCGCCGAGCACTTCGGCGACGTATCCCTGCCACCGACCGATCCGCGTTACGTCGACGGTGCACCGGGATCGCGGGTGCCCAACGTCAGCGGCCTGAGTCAGGACGGCGCACGAGAAGAGTTGCGCGCCTCCGGGTTTCAAGTCGCCGACAACGTCAGCACACAGAACAGCGCCGCTTCGGCGGGCACCGTGATCGGCACCTCGCCGAGTGGCCAGACAGTCCCCGGCATCATCGTCACGCTGCTGGTGAGCAACGGCGTCAAACCCGCCCCGCCACCACCGCCGCCGCCACCACCC
>JBAXUD010000330.1:0-4136 GCA_037129875.1 Mycobacteriaceae bacterium | reverse complement strand
GGTCCGACGGGACCCAGGACCGGATCGACACCCACGACCGGGGCGATGTAGGGCACGCAGATGAATGTGACCGGATCCCAGACCCACCCGATGGCGCAGTCAGCAAGATTCGACGGGGTGCTGGACGGCGAGGCCAGCACCGTAAGGGGAAGTGCAGCTGACACCAGGGCGAACCCGGCGATCGCTGCACCACGGCGCAACCGATGACGCCGACCCGGCCTGGCACTCACAGACTTATCGATGACCGACATGGTTAGCCCACCTTCCTTGATTTTGCGCTGAACCTAACATGCGGCCCCGGCCTGCGGATAGCCGCAGTTTGCCGTGCGCGGTACCGAGCGCTGATGGTCTTCCAACAGAGCCGTACCGAGCAATACCGGCTCTCAGGTAATGTGTGGTAGACATCTCAGGAAACCTTAAGCTAATCCACCTCAAGGGGTTGATTTCATGTCCCATGCCGCTCGCAAACGGGCCGCTCACGGTCGTATTCAGCCCTACGCATGGCTGGGTGCCGGCGCCCTGACGCTGGGCATGGGTGCTGCCATGGTTGGTGGAACGGCAGTGGCCTTCGCCGATACCGGCAGCGACTCCGCAGGTGCATCGCAGTCTGCGGAGAAGGCGGCCAACGATTCATCCGCCTCTACGTCGAACAAGACCGACGCGCCCCGTCGGGCCGGGCACTCCGCGCGCGGCAATACGGCGGACGGCTCCGCCTCTACTGGCATCTCCACGCCGGGGCACCGCGGCCGGATCCCGGCCGTCGTCGATACCCCCGACGTCCCGGACTCGACGCCGGTCGTCGAGAACAACAAGCCCCTGCCCGCCGCCGCCGTGGCCACCGGCCGCGCCGGCCGCCAAACCGCCGCCACGGTGAGTTCGTCGGCCCCGGCCGCCCCCGCCGCTGACAGCTCCCCCGCGACCGACGTTTCGGCACCGGCACCGGCCGCCGATCCCGCGCCGGCGGCAGCTGTCGCCCCGGCGGCCGCCGATCCCGCTCCGAGCACGGAGTCCTGGCTGCCCGTGACCCCGATCGTTCCGGGTGTGCACGTCAAAGCCGCGGTGCAGGAGATCACGCTGTCGCAGGCTTCCCTCAAGCAGGCGACCTGGGGCTCGGGCAACATTCTGGCCGGCCTGGGTTCCTTCGGCCCGAATGCTGCGCTGGCCACCGCGCAGGCCCTGCTCGGCATCTGGTCCTCCACGATCGCCGACGCGCAGAGCCAGGTGGCCAGCACGGTCGGAAAGCCGCTTCTCCACGGAATCGCCCAGGCCCGCCTGCAGAATGAGTTGACGTACACCAAGCTGGCGGGCATCTCGCTGCAGACCGCCTCGGCGCTCATCACACCGCTGGGCTGGTTAGGTGCCGACGTGGCCCCGACCCAGGCGCTGGTGGCCCAAGCCCAACAGGACGGCAAGGTCTACGCCAAGGTGCCGGTGCAGATGGTGGCCGGCACCGAACCGGTGGTCAAGGCCAAGATCAACGGCGGCTCGAATGTGAAGCTGCTGGTCGACAGCGGCGCCTCTGGCCTGGTCACCACCGCCGACAAGGTCCCCGCCGCGGGGCTGGGCGAGAAAACCGGTGGGGGCAACAGCTGCTTCAGCGGGGGGCTCTGCTACCACTACGACACCTACAACACCACCGTGGATCTCGGCGACGGAGCCGTAGGCACCGCCCCGGTCAACATCGTGACCGACACCGCGGAGTACCCGGACGGTGTGAAGAACTTCAAGCAGTTCTTCTCCTGGGGCGCGGACGGCATCCTCGGCGTCGGCGCCAACACCGCCGGCCCCGGCCCGGTGCCCATCCCGACCGCCGCCATGCCCGGCGAGTTGAGCGACGGCGTGCTCATCTACCAGAACGCCAATCTGTTCGGCAACAGCGGCTACATGATCCTCGGTCCCAACCTGTTCCCAACCAAGGTCTCGCTGCCGGGCGCTCCGGATGCCTATGTGAAGGTCAGCGTCAACGGCGGCGCGAAGCAGGACGGCGCTGCGATCATCGACTCCGGCGGCGTCTACGGCACGCTGAACCGCAGCCTGTACCCGGGCACGCCGACGGGGGAGAACGTCCCGGCCGGCACCAAGATCGACGTCTACTCACCGGACGGCGCGACGCTGCTCTACAGCTACACCACCCAAGGCGCCAGTGCCCCAACGACGTTCATCGACACCGGCCTGTTCAACACCGGCAACGCGCCGTACGCGCAGAATCCGATCTACCTCAACTACGGCACGACGCCCTACGGCATCGGGTCGACGGACTTCTCCATCTACTGACGGGCTGAACCCCGTCGGGATCGCGCCGCTTCGTCGGTGCGGCGCGGTCTCCGCAACTTTATTTCCAGTTTATTTCCGGCTTGTTCTAAAAACGCCCTAAGAACTCCCGGTTGTCGCGTTAACTGATCTCACAGTTTCTCGACAACTCCGGAGGACGTCATGGGCGCATCACAATTTGTCGGTCGAGTCGGTGGCTTGGCGGTGGCCCTCGGGGTCGGCGCCGCCGTTTTCTCTGCAGCGGGAGTGGCCTCGGCCGACCGCTCCGCGCCGGATAACCGCGGTTCCGCGGGCGCCTCGTCTGACAGTGCCTCCACGCAGTCGAGTGCACCGGCGCGCGGCCGTGGCTCGTCTCCGTCTCCGGCCGCCGCCACCGTCGTCGCGCAGCAGACCCGCAGCTCCCATCAGTCGGCGCCGGCAGCCGTCGCTGAACCCCTCAGCGTGCCGGCGTCGGCTCCGGCCGCCGCAGCACCCGCTCCCGCGCCGCTGGCCGCTTCCGTCGTTTCGCCCGACCCGGAGCCGGTCAAGGCTGCCGCCGCTGAGCCCGCTTCCGAGCCCGTGGTCGAGTCCGTCGAGCCGACCGTGGTCGCCGATCCGGCACCGGAAGCGGCTCCCGCAGGCGAGGTCGTGGCCTACAGTGCCGCCGCGAGCAGCGGCCCGTTGGGCGGCGCGGGCAGTGACCCGTCGGCCCCGGTCGGGCATCCGCTGGTCGACCTGTTGGAGGCTTCCTTCATCCGGCGCGAGACGGCCACCGCCGCGCCGACTGCGGACGCGAACGCCACGACCGGCCTCACCGTCGCTCCCGTCACCACCTATTTCGACGGCGTCCTGCAGGGCAACCTGAACGTCACCAGTGCCAGCGGATGCGGAGACCTGGGCAACACCTGCAAACTGCTGTACTCGTTCGTCGGTTCGTCCGATGGTGGCAAGCTCAACCTGAACAACGTCCCGAACGGCCTGCCGGGAGGCGGGCCCCTCATCCAGGGCGCCAATGGCAGCTACACCTTCTTGCCCTACGCGACGTGGATCGACCCCGCCAACCCGGTCCATTTTCCCACTGCGACTGGCACCCAGGACTTCACGGTACGGGTCAGCGAGAGCACGAAGTTCGATCAGACCATCACCAACATCCCCCTGATCGGGCTGTTCGCGGCGCCGATCATCAACCTGCTTCAGACGACGCCGTTCATCGGCAACCTGCTCGCTCCCCTCATCGGCGCGTCTATCACCCAGGCAGTCTCGGTGAACGTGGGGCAACTGGTGACGGCCGGCAAGCAGGTGGCCTACACCTACAAGGTGACCTCGTTCGACGGCGTGCAGATCAGCATGAACTACTTCCCGGCTGCTGCGCCGTCGCTGCTGGCCCCCCTCGGCAACTACCAGGCCACGATCATGAACGGCCCCGGCCTGGGCTCGCCCGGTGAGACCAATCCGTACGGTTCCTTCCAGGCTGCGGGATCCGTTCCCGGACTCAGCCTGATGCGCGGCCAGGGACTGCCCGCCCCGCTGACCCAAGCTCCGCTCGGGTTCAACGTCGTCACCTGGGATCCCCGCGGTGAATGGGCTTCCGGCGGCATCCTGCAGTTGGACAACCCGTTCTTTGAGGGCCGCGACGTCTCCGCGCTGATCGATTGGGCCGATGCCAACACCCCACTGCTCAACGAGGTCCCTGGCAAACCGGACGTCGCGATGATGGGCGGCTCCTACGGCGGCGGAATCCAGCTGACCACCGTCGACCCGCGTATCAAGTCGGTCGTGCCCTCGATCGCCTGGAACTCGCTCAACCAGTCGCTCTACCCGACCGATGTCTTCAAGACGGCCTGGGCCAACGTCCTGGCCTTTGCGCTGCTCTTTCCGCCGGGTAA
>JBAXUD010000033.1:0-14696 GCA_037129875.1 Mycobacteriaceae bacterium | reverse complement strand
TGCCGGCCCGCACCGTCGTGCTGGAGAAGCTGGTGAAGTTCAACGGCGAACAGCATCTGCCGTTGACGCCGGGGGAGTACACCCAGCTCACCGGTCGGGCGGGGCGGCGCGGCATCGACGTCGAGGGCCACGCGGTGGTGATCTGGAACCCGAACGACTCCAACGCCGAGCCGGCCGAGATCGCCGGTCTGGCCAGCACCCGGACCTTCCCGCTGCGCAGCTCGTTCGCGCCGTCGTACAACATGACGATCAACCTGGTCAGCCAGATGAGTCCGCGGGAAGCGCATGCCCTGCTGGAGCGATCCTTCGCCCAGTATCAGGCCGACCGCTCGGTGGTGGGACTGGTGCGCGGCGCCGAGCGCGGCGAGAAGATGCTCGGCGAGATCGCCGCCGAGATGGGTTGGGACCGCACGGCATCGGCCACGGAGCCGGCGATCCTGGACTACGCACGGCTGCGGGCCAGGATCGGCGAACGGGAACGGGCGGCGTCGCGAACCTCCCGGCTTAATCGCCGCCAGGCGGCAGGCGATGCACTGGCCGCCCTGCGACGCGGAGACATCATCAACATCACCCACGGCCGTCATGGCGGGTTGGCAGTGGTTCTGGAGGCCGCCCGCGACGGCGATGACCCGCGTCCGCTGGTTCTCACCGAAAACCGCTGGGCTGGAAGGATTTCCGCGGCGGACTATCCGGCAGCGTCGCGTCCGGTCGGTTCGATGACGTTGCCCAAGCGGGTGGAGCACCGTCAGCCCCGGGTGCGCCGCGACCTGGCGTCGGCACTGTTGTCGGCCGCCGAGCCTCTGATGGTGCCGTCGGCGCGCAGGCGCCGCGGCTCCGACGATGAATCCGACGCCGATCCCGAACTGCTGATGCTGCGGGAGGAGATGCGTCGTCACCCCGCTCACCGGACGGCTGAGCGCGAGGCCATGGTGCGCGTCGCTGAGCGTTACCTGCGGGTCGAACGGGACAACGCCGCGATCCGCTCGAAGGTCAACGCCGCCACCAACTCGCTGGCTCGCACCTTTGACCGGATCGTCGGCCTGCTGACCGAACGCGGGTATGTGTCGGCCGGCGGGCAGGAGCGCAGCGACTCGGGCGCCGACACTGGACCCCGGGTCACCGCCGACGGGCGACTGCTCGCCCGCATCTACAGCGAGAGCGACCTGCTGGTTGCCGAGTGTCTGCGCAGCGGGGTGTGGAAGGGGCTGCAACCCGCCGAGTTGGCGGCCGTGCTCTCGGCGATGGTCTTCGAGTCCCGCGGCAGCGACGGCCCTACGCCGGTCCACGCCATCGACATGCCGACAGCGGCGGTGCGCCGCACGCTCGCCGAGACCCGGCGGCTGTCGGACACCCTTCGGGCCGACGAGCAGCGGCATCGCCTGGCGCCGTCGCGGCAACCCGACGAGGGCTTCGTGCCAGCCATCTACCGCTGGGCGATCACCGGAAATCTGGCCGCCGCACTGGACGTCTCGGACGTGGCAGGGAACGGTTCGCCGTTGCCGGCGGGGGACTTCGTGCGTTGGTGCCGTCAGGTCCTCGACCTGCTCGATCAGGTGCGCAACGCCGCCCCCGAATCGAGCCTTCGCAGCGCCGCGAAACGCGCCATCGACGACATCCGGCGCGGCGTCGTGGCTGTTGACAACGGGTAGGGTGATGCAAACGCTACTGTTGGGGACGTTCTTTCGGGGCGAGAGCTCCTGACATCGAGGAGAAACGATGAGCGGACCGCAGGGATCCGACCCCAACCCCTGGGGTGATCAGCCTGTTACCGGCGCAGACCAGCCCTCCACGGCCGCGCCGTCCTGGCAGCAGCCGGGACAGGGCGCGGACGCACCGTCCTGGCAGCCCGCGGGTAGCGAAGCGCCGGCCTGGCAGCCGCCCGCCTACACCCCTCAGTACCCCCAGTACGGGCAGCCGCCGGTGCCCCCCGGTTACCCGCCCACACAGCAGTACGGTGTTGCGCCGGAATACAACCCGGCGGCCTACGGCCAACCCGGGCAGTACGGACAACCCGGCCCCTACGGACCGCCGCAGCAGTACGGGCAGTACCCGGCACCGGCACCGGGCCAGTACCCGCCGGGCCAGTACCCCCCGCCCGGGCAGCCGGGGCAGTACCCCGGATACCTGCCGCCGGGTGCCGAGGAGGGCACCAAGAAGTCGGGCCGCATGATCGGAACGATCCTCGGCGGGCTGGGCGCGCTGCTGCTGGCGTTGCTGCTGGTGCTGGGCTTCTGGAAACCGGGCTTCTTCGTCACCACCAAGCTGGACGTCAACAAGGCGCAGCAGGGTGTGCAGCAGATCCTCACCGACGAGTCCAACGGCTACGGCGCCAAGAACGTGAAGGACGTGAAGTGCAACAACGGCCAGAACCCCCAGGTGAAGAAGGGTGACACCTTCAACTGCGAGGTCAGCATCGACGGCACCAAACGTCAGGTGACCGTGACGTTCCAGGACGACAAGGGCACCTACGAGGTCGGTCGGCCGAAGTAGGCGCTCGGCGCCGTCATGGGGCTGAGTAGGCGCTCGGCGCCGTCGTGGGGCTGAGTAGGGGCTCGGCGCCGTCATGGGGCTGAGTAGGGGTCCGGGACACCTTGCACGTCCAACGGATCAGGGTGGTGCCCGATCAGCGATGGTCGTGCTACGGCACCACGACGGTGCAGCCGTTGCAAGGTGGCCCGACGAGGATGGGGCCGATCCCATTGCCGTTCGCGGTGGCCGTGTTGTCGCTGCCAAGCACGAGGAGATCGCTGCCGTTGCCGTTCACGGTGGCGGTGTTTGAGTCGCCGGTGGCCGTGGCAGTGCTGCCGTCGCCGTTCACGGTGGCGGCGTTGTTGTTGCCAACGCCGGCGGTGGCAGTGCTGCCGTCGCCGTTGACGGTCGCGGTGTTGTTGGATCCGACCGAGGGGTCGACGCTATAGCTGTTGACGTTGGCGACGGCAGTGCTGTTGACGCCCTTGGCAGTGGCTTTGTTGTTGTCGCCGTAGATGGCGAACGCCGCGCTGCCGTCGCCGGTGGCAGTAGCGGTGTTGTTGGAGCCGTTTCCGGCGACGGCATGGCTGTTGACGCCCGTGGCAGTGGCGGTGTTGTTGGAGGCGGTGTTGTCGGAGCCTTGGGAGGCGTCGGCAATGCTATTGACGCCGTTGGCAGTGGCGGTGTTTTTGGAGCCGGTGGCAGTGGCATTGCTGTTGACGCCGTTGGCAGTGGCGGTGTTGTTGGAGCCGAAGGCCGAGGCGCTGCTGAAGTTGCCCTTGGCAGTTGCCTTGTTCCCCGCGCCGCCGTCCACGCCGGGCGCGCCGCCCGCTTGGGCGACGCTATATGCACCAAAAGCTATCGCGCTTGAACCCGCGTCGGAGACCGCGATCGCGGTGCCTTTCTGCACCTTCACCACACCGTTGATCGAGATGCTTATGTTGAGTTTCAGAAGTGTTCGCCGGGGCGAGGAAATTTTTTTCTGCGTCACGTGAGACGACGCCGCCGGTGCTGAACTCGACGACGAATGCGAATCGGACGGCGTGGCAGACGCCGCCCAAGGCATCACAGCCACCCCTGCCCCGATGCCCAAAGCGACGGCTAGCCCCCCGACCCGACCGATGTACCTGGCGTATCCCATCATCGTCGTTCCTGTCCTCGCCGCGCCCCTACTGGTTGCCGAGGCACTGAACATTGAGTATGCGCCGAAAACAACAGCACTGAGCGTAATGGACCATCTCGCCCAAACGGCTCAGGCAATCGGCGCCGCAAGGGTTAGTCGCCACTCAAAGTTCTCATGCACCGATGACGGCTAAGTGCACGCCGTTATCGGCGATGTCGTTCCGCAGCGCGTCATACTGGTCGGCGGTCAGTTCCCAGTCGCTGTCCTCCCAGTCGCTGTCCTCTACGCTGCCGTCAGCGTCGAGCACCAGGCAGCGTGCATCGCGATAGCGCGAGTCGAGCGCAGTCGAACTCCGGTCATCCCCCCGCAGCGGGTAGCCAGCCAGACTGCGTCATCACCCGCCTGATAATCGGGTGTTGCCGCCGAACGTCTCTACAACACGGTCGTCGGGGAACACCCTCACCACGGCGGAACCGGCAAGCCACGGCACCTGTTGTCTCAGTTCACGATTCGACATCCGCCACTTCGCCACCACCACAGGCTCGTTCGCGTCGAAGCGGTCCGGCAGAGGGCTGTGGACGACCAGGGCGGCCTGCACCTCAGCCATGTGCCGTGCTTGGCGTGCCCACCATTAGCTTGCCGGGCCCGTGACTTCGCAGCGTTCTTACCGGCGGCTGTCGTCGGCGTATTCATCTTGATGCCACGCAAACCGCACCTGTAAGTGCTTGGCCCGCTGACTCTTTCTTATCGCCCGAATCAATCTGCAGCACTGTGTGTTTCGTTATACCGCAAGTGTATGGCTGATGCGCCCAATGATCGGACAGATACCAAGTGCATGTCCAGGCCGGAGGAGAGCTTGGCATGGTGCGCCTTCCCCCGGGTCGACTTTTGCGAGGCCAATTGCGGGGTGCTGAGCGTCACGCTGCGCCCCGTCTTGCCGTTGTCGGCATGGTTCGGTGCGCGCCCGGCGACCTCGACCCGTCGGGCCGTAGTGGCCGACGGGGCTGCGAGGGATCGTGGGTCATGTTGCCGACCACCTCGCAGGCTGGGCATGTCGCGATTAGTTCATCGAGACTCGTCGGGATTGCACATACCGGGGGCCGGCGAATTGTGCGAACAGGCCATCGATGGTGGCGCGTAACTCGTGCGAGGCGATCAGCTTCCCGACGCTCATGCCGTCGGCGCGTTGCCGCCCGCACCATTGGAAGCCACGCTGCAATACGCGGTAGTCGTCGGAGAATTTCCCGTCCGGACTCAGCATGAGAGACAGCCGATCGGCCGCCTTGCCCAGCTGATCTGGCCGGAGTTCCGCGGCTTTCTCCGTTAGGAACGTTTCGGCCTTCTCTACGGCGCCGGGACGGGTGTCCTCAGGCAGGTCCTTGATGAATGTCTGGCCGGTGAGTGTGGTCCGTGGTTGCAGTTGGGCGGCATCGCGGATGCGGCTGCGCGCCTCTAGAGCACGTCCAGCGCCTTCTGCAACCGCGCGACGGGTGAGCCGACCCCGTAAGCTGCCGCAAGTTCGGCCACCCGCTTCGGATCCGCCGGCGACAGCGGCAGCCGGTCATCGGCGGTATAAACCCGAACCGGTGCATCGCAGGCCACCCGCACCACGGGCTCCGCGGCCTCGATGTAGTCGCCGGCCGCCAGCAGCTTGGCGCGAATCCCCTTGGCCAGAGATGATTTCGGATCGTGGGCCGAATCAAGGATGGCCGACAGCGACCCGTATTGCATCAACAGGCCGGCGGCGGTCTTCTCGCCGATGCCGGGCACGCCCGGCAGGCCATCGGAGGGGTCGCCGCGCAGCAGCGCCAGTTCAGCGTAGGCCGCCCCGGCGCGGTGGGACGGCACGCCGTACTTCTCGGCCACCTCGGCCGGGCCGAACATCGTCGCGTTCGACAATCCGCGCCCGAGGTACAGCACCCGCACCGAGACGGGATCGTCGGCGACCAGCTGCAGCAGGTCACGGTCACCGCTGACCACGACGACAGGGTCGTGCCGCTCCGCAACCGCCAGCGTGCCCAGTACGTCGTCGGCTTCGTAACCCTCCGCGCCCGCGGTGGCGATGCCGTAGGCGTCGAGGATCTCCAGGATGATCTCGACCTGGGGACTCAGATCGTCGGGCACCTCCTCGACGTCGGCGCCGGTGCCGTCGAGCTCGTCGACTTCGGCCGCCACCCGGTGTGCCTTGTACGACGGAATCAGGTCCACCCGCCAGGCCGGGCGCCAGTCCAGGTCCAGGCACACCACCAGCCGGGCCGGCCGTTCCCGGGTGATCAGCGTGGCGACGCTGTCCAGAAAGCCGCGAACGGCGTTGACCGGCCGGCCGTCGGGGCCGGTGATCGAGGCGGGCACACCGAAGTAGGACCGGAACCACATGCTGGCTCCGTCGAGCAGCAGAACTGGGGCGGACCCGCGGGTGGACATAAGCAACCACGCTAGCCTGAGGGCCATGACGACCCGGTTCCCCCACGAGGTGTACGCGCGGCGGCTGGTAGCCGCGGCGGCCGGCGTAGCACAGGCCGGTCTGGCCGGCCTGATCGTCACGCCCGGTTACGACCTGCGGTATCTGATCGGTTCGCGGGCACAGACTTTCGAGCGGCTGACCGCTCTGGTGATACCTGCCACCGGTGACCCGGTGATGGTCATCCCGCGGCTGGAATTGGCGTCGCTGCGTGAATCGGCGGCCGGCGATCTCGGGTTGACCGTGCAGGACTGGGTGGACGGCGAAAACCCCGGTGACCTGGTGGCGCTCGCGCTGGGCGGGCATGCCCGGGTCGCGGTCACCGACTCGATGCCCGCGCTGCATCTGTTGCCGCTGGCCGAACGACTGGGCGCGGTGCCGGTGCTGGGCACCGAGATCATGGCAGGCCTGCGGATGATCAAGGATCCCGCCGAGATCGACGCGCTGATCGCGGCCGGCGCGGCGATCGACCGGGTGCATGCGAAGGTGCCCGGCTTCCTGCGGCCCGGCCGAACCGAGGCCGAGGTCGCCGATGACATCACCGAAGCGATTGTGGCCGAAGGGCATTCGGAGGCGGCGTTCGTGATCGTCGGCTCCGGACCGAACGGCGCCGACCCGCACCACGAGTGCTCAGACCGTGAACTGCAGGAGGGTGACATTGTCGTCGTCGACATCGGCGGCCCGGTGGAACCGGGGTACAACTCCGACTGCACCCGCACCTACAGCCTGGGCGAGCCGAGCGCGGAAATCGCCGAGCAATATGCGGTGCTGCAGCGCGCCCAGGCCGCCGCGGTGGCGGCGGTTCGCCCCGGCGCGACGGCCGAACAGGTCGACGCCGCCGCCCGCGACGTTTTGGCCGACGCCGGACTGGGGGAGTACTTCGTGCACCGCACCGGCCACGGCATCGGGCTCTCGGTGCACGAGGAGCCCTACATCGTCGCGGGCAATGATCGACCGCTGGCGGAGGGCATGGCGTTCTCCGTCGAGCCGGGCGTCTACTTCCCGGGCCGCTGGGGCGCCCGGATCGAGGACATCGTGATCGTCACCGCCGACGGGGCGTTAGCGGTCAATCAGCGGCCGCATGACCTGACGGTGGTGTGAATCAGGAACGATCGAGCAGGGTCGACGACCCGAGCACCCGCTTGACCAGAACCTCGATGACCACCCGCTGCGGGTTCGGTCGCGGGGTGCGGTAGCGCTGGGCGTAGCGCAGTTCCGCGTCGCGGACGGCGTCCGGGTCGCGGTTAACACCGGCGATGCCCTCCAGGGACAGCCAGCGGGCGCCGTCCACCTGGGATAGCACGCCGATTTTGCTGCGCTCGGCGTTGACCGATTTCTGTGATCCGTCGCTGGTGATCACCCTGGCGATATGCGTCACCGGGTCGAAGGTGAAGCCGACCGCGACCACATGCGGGGAACCGTCGGCGCGAAGCGTGGTCAGCATCGCCAGATGGCGTTCGGTGAGGTAGGCGAGGGCGTCATCGGTCAGCCTGGCGGTGTTCGGCATCGAACGCCACGCTAGCGCAGTGAATAATCCCATCCGTGGAGGACACAGCGGGCACGGTGGTGATTTTCGGCGGCCGCAGCGAGATCGGGATGGAACTGGCGACGCGGCTGGCGGCGGGAGCGACGGTGATCCTTGCCGCGCGCGGAGCCGACCGGCTCGCCGACGAGGTCGCCGCGGTGCGTGCCGCCGGTGCGGTAGCCGTTCACACCGTGGAGTTCGACGCCGACGACCTGGGCTCGCACGGCCCGCTGATCGACGCGCTGGTCGCCGACTACGGGCCGATCGGCACGGCGGTGCTGGCCTTCGGGATTCTCGGCGACCAGGCCCGCGCGGAGTCCGACGCCGCCCACGCGGTGGCGATCGTGCACACCGACTACGTCGCGCAGATCAGTCTGCTGACCCGGTTGGCGGCGGCGATGCGCAAGGCGGGCCACGGCCGCCTGGTGGTGTTCTCCTCGGTGGCGGGGGTCCGCGTGCGGCGCGCCAACTATGTCTACGGGTCGGCCAAGGCCGGTCTGGACGGGTTCGCCAGCGGGCTGGCCGACGCCCTGCACGGCAGCGGGGTGGGCCTGCTCATCGTGCGGCCCGGGTTCGTGATCGGCCGGATGACCGAGGGTATGGATCCGGCGCCGCTGTCGAGCACACCGGCTCAGGTGGCCGAGGCGACGGCACGTGCGCTGGCCCGGGGCCGCCGCACGGTGTGGGTGCCGTCGGCGCTGCGGCCGATGTTCTTTTGCATGAAGCTGCTGCCGCAGGCGATCTGGCGGAGGATGCCCCGGTGATGAACGAAGTGAAGAGCCGAATATGACCCCGGTGATCGTCGTAGTGGGTATCGGCGCCGACGGCATGGCCGGGCTGTCGGAGACCGCGCAGCGCGAATTGCGCAGCGCCACCGTCATCTACGGCTCGCCGCGTCAACTCGATCTGCTCGACGAGTCCGTCGCCGCGCCCCGGCACCGCTGGCCCAGTCCGATGCTGCCCGCTCTGGAGAGCCTGCTCGACGAGGCCCCGCCCGGCGACATCCATGTGGTGGGAAGCGGCGACCCATTGCTGCACGGCATCGGCGCCACGCTGATCCGGTTGCACGGGGCACACCGGGTGCGGGTGCTGCCGCACGTCTCCTCGGTGACGCTGGCGTGCGCGCGGATGGGCTGGGCATCGCATGACACCGAGGTGATCAGCCTGGTGACCGCTCCGGTGCATACCGCGGTTCGTCGTGGCGGGCGGGCAGTGGTCTTGTCCCGCAGCGCCGCCACACCGGCCGAACTGGCCGCCGCCCTCACCGAAACCGGTCGCGGTGCTTCGGAATTCACCGTGTTGGAGAACCTCGGTGGGCCGGAGGAGCGTATCCGCACCCGACCGGCCGAGGCCTGGGCGGCCGCGCAGGCGGACGTCGACGACCTCAACGTCATCGCGGTTCGCTACCTGCCCGACACCCACGACCCCCACACCCTGTCCGACGACGCCTTCCGGCATGACGGCCAGATCACCAAACAGACCATCCGCGCGGTCACCCTTGCTGCCCTGGCGCCGCGCCCCGGCGAACTGCTGTGGGATGTCGGGTCCGGGTCGGGCAGTGTCGCTGTCGGATGGTGCCGCAGCGCCCGCGGATGCCGCGGGGTGGCCTTCGAGTCCGACCCGGCGCGCCAAGCCAACATCACCGCCAACACACGGGCCTTCGGGGCCGATATCGAGGTGCGCGGGGAGGCACCCGGCGATTTCGACGGCGCCGCAAGACCCGACGCCGTCTTCATCGGCGGCGGCCTGACGCGCAACGGTCTGTTGCAGGCCTGCCTCGACCGGCTGCCTGCCGGTGGGCGACTTGTCGCCAACGTCGTCACCGCTGAGTCCGAAGCGCTTCTGGTGCAATGGTATTCGCGCCTCGGCGGTGAGTTGCGGCGCTTCCAGCACTACCGCGGCGAGCCGCTGGGCGGCTTCACCGGCTGGCGGCCACAGATGCCGATCACGCAATGGTCGGTGACCGTCCTGTGACGGTGTACTTCATCGGCGCCGGCCCCGGTGCCGCCGACCTCATCACCGTTCGCGGTCAGCGGCTACTGCAGCGCTGCGAAGTCTGCCTGTATGCCGGGTCGATCATGCCCAGCCCGGAAAGCAGCGACCTGCTGGCGTTCTGCCCGCCGGACGCCCGGATCGTCGACACCGGGCCGCTGAACCTGGAGCAGATCATCGCCGAGATCGCGGCCGCCCATGCCGACGGCCGTGACGTCGCGCGGTTGCATTCCGGTGACCCGTCGCTCTACAGCGCGGTTGCCGAACAGTGCCGTCGACTCGAGCCCCTCGGCATCGACTACGAGATCGTCCCGGGCGTGCCGGCGTTCGCCGCCGCCGCCGCGGCGCTGCGCCGTGAACTGACCGTGCCCGGTGTGGCGCAGACGGTGACGCTGACCCGCGTCGCCACCCTGTCCACCGCCATGCCCAACCGGGAGGATCTGAGCACCCTCGCAGCATCAGGGGGGACCTTGGTGATCCACCTTGCCGCACATCGCATCGACGCGATCGTGCCGCAGTTGCTCAACGGGGGCTATCGGGCCGACACCCCGGCAGCGGTGGTGGCTTTCGCCAGCTGGCCCGACGAGGTGGTGCTGCGCGGGACTCTCGACGACATCGCCGCCCAAGTGCACGAAGCCGACATCACCCGCACCGCGGTGATCATCGTCGGCAATGTGCTTGCCGCGGAAGGATTCACCGACAGCTACCTGTACTCCGCCGAACGGCGCCGCGGAGCCAAGCACTGATGCGGCTGCTGCTGCTCGGCGGCACCGGCGAAGCCCGGGCCCTGGCGGCGCGGCTGCACCCGGACATCGAGATCATCAGCTCACTGGCCGGGCGGGTGCCCGACCCCGCGCTGCCGGCCGGCCCGGTTCGCATCGGCGGCTTCGGCGGCGCCGAGGGCCTGCGGAACTGGCTGCGGGACAACGACATCACCGCGGTCGTCGATGCCACCCACCCATTCGCGGCCACCATCACCGCGCATGCCGCGGCGGCCTGCGCCGAACTCGGCGTCCCGCATCTGGTGCTGAGCCGGCCCCCGTGGGATTCCGCCGGTGCGACGCGGGTGCGGACGGATACCGAGGCCGCCGAAGTCGTTGCCGCCAGGGGGTATCCACGGGTGTTCCTGACCACCGGCCGCTCCGGCGTGGTCGCATTCGCCGGTAGTGACGCCTGGTTCCTGATTCGGATGGTGACCGAACTCGATGCTGCCAGGCTTCCCCGTAACCACGAGGTATTGCTGTCGCGTGGTCCATACCGCTACGACGACGAGTCCGCACTGCTGCGTCTGCACCGCATCGAGGTACTGGTGACCAAAAACAGCGGGGGAGTGTTGACCCAGGCCAAGCTCGAGGCGGCGCGGGCACTCGGTGTCGAGGTGGTGATGATCGACCGGCCGGCACTGCCGGCCGGGGTTCAGGTGGTGAGCTCAGTTGCCGAGGCGGCAGAGTGGGTGGTTGCCCTCGGATTTCGCAAACGGTGAGGCCATCCCGCTCAGCCGGTAACGATCCAGGTCGGTTGCGCCGAGCTGTTCACACGGACCCGGCAGGAACCACCCATTCAACCCGTTGACCCGTGACGGCCGCGATCCGGTCGAAATCGTGGTCGTAGTGGATCACCGCCACACCGTGGTGTTCGGCGACCGCCGCGATGATCAGGTCGGGAATCTTCACCGTGCGGTGCAGTCCGTCGGCAGCCAGGGCGTGTTGCACCTCCCATACGCGATCCCACACGGTGTCCGGTGTGGTCAGGTATTCCAGCGCGTCCCGTCGATGGCGACCCAGGGCCTGGTGATCGGCGGCAGAGCGGGCCGACACGCCGGCCTCCACATCGCTGATACCGCAACGGGCAAGCAGTCCGCTTTCCATCAATGGTTCCAACCGCTCTCGGACACCCGGGATATGCGTGCGGTACGCCGCAGACTTATCCAGCAGATAGCGGACCTTCACCCTGATGTCGGCTCGTCTGCCCCCCGGGCCGAGGCTGCGTCGCCAGGCTGCTCCCACATCGCGTTGGCGGCATCCTCATCGGCCTCGGTGCTTTGGGCGAGCCGATCCAGCAGCGCGTGTGAGGCGCTCTTGCGCAGCGCGGCACGTAACGCCGCGTGAATCGTGTCCTTCTTGCCGGTGGTGCCCAATTCCTTGGAAGCCCGCTCCAGCAATTCGTCATCGAGATCGATCGTTGTCCGTGACATCGTTTGAGCATATCAACGATATGCGGTGCGGGTATGCATTCACGGTGTGCATAGTCAGCCCGGGTAGCGCCGGGGTGTGAACACCGTGTCCCCGGTGGCCGCCGCGTACCACTGGGTCTGCGACGAACCGACGATCAGCAGGCACCGCATGTCGACCTGCGCCGGATCCAGATCGGCCAGTCGCACCACCGTCACCGACTCATCGGGTCCTGACACGTCGCGGCCGATGACCACCGGGGTGCCGGCGTCGCGGTGTTGCAGCAGCAGATCCCGCATCGCAGCGACCTGCCAGGTGCGGGTCTTGGACGCCGGGTTGTAGATCGCCAGCACCAGGTCGGCGGCCGCCGCGGCGGCGAGCCGGGCGGCGATCACCTCCCACGGCTTGAGCCGGTCGGACAGCGACAGCACCGCGTAGTCGTGCCCCAACGGGGCGCCGACCCGGCTGGCGACGGCCTGGGCGGCCGTCATCGCCGGGATCACCCGCACCTCGACACCGGGCCACTGCTTGGCTTCCTCGAGAACCGCTGTGGCCATGGCGAATACACCAGGGTCCCCGGAGGAGACGACTGCGACGGCGCGGCCCTGCTCGGCCAGTTCGCAGGCCAGGCGGGCGCGTTGCGGCTCGTCGGTGTTGTCGGATGCATGCCGGCACTGGCCGGGCCGAGGTGCGATCCGGTTCAGGTACGGGCCGTAGCCGATGAGGTCGGTGGCCGCGGCGAGTTCGCGGCGGCTCTGCGGCGTCATCCAGTCGGTGTCGCCGGGTCCCAGGCCGACGACGGCGACGGTGCCGGGCCGGGACTTCTCGCGCCGGGCGCCGGTGAGGATCGCCAGCGAGAAGTAGGGGACGTCGTCGTCATCGACGTCTGCCGCAGGCATCACGCGCTGGCCCGCGGTGCTGGCCCGCTCGACGTACACCGCGTCATCGAGTCGTCCGGATAGCGAAAGCGCTTCGCGCACTTGGGGATAGGTCCGGCCCAGTTTCATGATTACCGCGGCGTCGGTATCTGCCAGCCGGCGGGCCAACTCGACCACCGGCAGTGTGCCGGGCAGCACGCAGAGCACCTCGTCGCCAGTCACCAACGGTGTGCCGGTCGCCGCCGACGCCGCGCTCACCGAGGTCACCCCCGGGATGATGACGGCATTGAAGCGTTGAGTGAGCCGGGTGTGCATGTGCATGTAGCTGCTGTAGAACAGCGGGTCTCCCTCGGCGAGCAGGGCGACATCGCGCCCGGCGTCCAGATGTGCGGCGATGCGCGCTGCGGCCTGGACGTAGAAGTCCTCCATCGCACCGGCGTACCCGCCGGGATGATCGGTGGTCCCGGTGGTCACCGGGTAGATCAGATGTTCCTCGACCTGGCCGGGCGCCAGATACGGCTCTGCGATGCGGCGGGCGATGCTACGGCCATGGCGCGCACTGTGATACGCGACGACATCGGCTGCGCCGATCACCCGGGCCGCTTTGACGGTCACCAATTCCGGGTCGCCTGGGCCCAGCCCGACGCCGAACAGGGTTCCGTTCATTCGCTCCGGCACATCGCTCATTCGGCGAGCCTCATTCGGTGCTGTTGGCTCATTCGGCGAGCCTCATTCGCGCGCACTCGCGATCGCGTTCACCGCAGCAGCGGCCATCGCGCTGCCGCCGCGGCGGCCCAGCACCACCAGGTAGTCCATGCCCCGCGGATCGTCGACCAGTTCCTGCTTGGACTGCGCGGAGCCGACGAATCCGACCGGACCGCCCAACACCGACACCGGGGCCGGCGTGCCGTCGTCGATCAGCTCAAGCAGCGCGAACAGCGCCGTCGGGGCGTTGCCGATCGCCAGCACCGCACCGCCGAGCCGGTCGGCCCACAGCTGGACCCCGGCCGCCGAGCGGGTGGTGCCCAGCCGCTGGGCCAGGTCCGCGGCCCGCGGATCGGCGACCAACGACACCACCTCATTGCCGGCCGGGAGTCGCGCGGCGGTGATCCCGGCGGCCACCATCGACGAGTCGCACAGGATCGGAGCTCCCGCAGCCAGCGCGGCGTGGGTGGCGGCGACCACGCCTGGGGTGAAGGCGACGTGCTCGGTCAGGTCGACCTGCCCGCAGGTATGGATCATCCGCACCACCACCCGCGCGACGTCCTCCGGGAACCGGCCCAGGTCGGCCTCGTCCCGGATCGTCGCGAACGATTGCCGGTAAATCTCAGCGGCGTCGCGGGTGTAGTCGAGCACAAAGCTCACCCTACGGTCGGGCGGGGCGAAGGCTCCCCAAGGGCTTATAGCCCTCTCCGGTTGCCACCAGCACCGCGCGGGACGGCGGGCTGCCGCAGGCTCGCTCGCAGCCAACGAAGTGCACGCCGCCCCGAATGGCCCCCGATGCAGCCGCCCGGGTCGCCTCGGCCCGCACGTCGGCCCGCGACCGCTCGCACCCCGGGCTGCCCACGCAGGCGCTGACCGCCAGCCACGGCGAGGTGTCGTCGAACACCAGGCCCAGCGGTGGCAGCACCCGCAGCGCGGTGTCGGCCACGCCCTCGCTCAGATCGCAGATCAGAAGCGACCGCCAGGGGGTGATCACCACCGGCGCGCCGACCGCCGCCACGAACTGCGCCTGCCGTTCCGAGAGCACCCCCAGGGGCACCACGGCGCCGAGCGTCACTTCGCCGGACTGGTCCTGATCGATCCAGCCGACCGGCGGTCGGCCTACGGGGAACCGGCGGCCCGCGTCCGCGGTCCGGTCGAATCCGGTCAACAGGGCGTCCTGGTCCGCCAATTCGCTCACCCGCCAGGCGGTTCCGCCTGTCTCGACGAACCGGCGGGCCACCGCGATCAGTGCGGACACCGCGTAGTGCGGGCTCAGCCTGACACCGGTGTCGCGGCCGGCGAGCAGCAGGGCGACCTCGGAGCCGATTCCCGAGTCGCTGCGCTCCTGCCCGCCGGAGCCGATTCCCGAGTC
>JBAXUD010000329.1:0-4139 GCA_037129875.1 Mycobacteriaceae bacterium | reverse complement strand
TAGTGCTTGGCGTCGGCCCAGGCGTCGCCGCGGGTTTGCAGCTGATCCCATGCCCGGGTCAGAACCCCACGCAGGATCTGCTCGATCTCGTCGAACACCGCCTGATCGCTGATTAGCGGCGGTGCCAACTGAATCACCGAGTCGCCGCGGTCGTCGGCGCGGCAATACAGCCCGGCCTCGAACAGCTCGACGGACAGGAAGCTGCGCAGCAGCCACTCGCTGAGCTCGTCGTCGAGGATCTCCTTGGTGGCCTTGTCCTTGACCAGCTCGATTCCGTAGAAGAAGCCCTCGCCGCGCACGTCACCGACGATCGGAAGGTCCAGCAGCCGCTCCAGGGTGGCCCGGAACGCCGGCGCGGTGGTCTTCACGTGGTTGTTGAGGCCCTCGCGCTCGAAGATGTCGAGGTTGGCAAGCGCCACCGCCGAGGACACCGGGTGACCGCCGAACGTGTAGCCGTGTGCGTACGCGGTGACGCCGTCGTTGAACGGCTCGAAAAGCCGGTCAGAGGCGATCATCGCGCCGATCGGGGAGTAGCCCGAGCTCATCCCCTTGGCGGTGGTGATGATGTCGGGAACGTAGCCGAAGTCGTTGCAGGCGAACATCGAACCGATCCGGCCGAACGCGCAGATCGTCTCGTCCGACACCAGCAGCACGTCGTGCTCGTCGCAGATCTCGCGGACCCGTTCGAAGTATCCGGGGGGCGGCGGGAAGCAGCCGCCGGCGTTCTGCACCGGCTCGAGGAACACCGCGGCAACCGAATCGGCACCCTCGAACTCGATGGCTTCGGCGATGCGGTTGGCCGCCCACTGGCCGAACTCTTTGATGTCGGTGTTGTGTCCCTCCGGCGCCCGGTACCAGTTGGTGTTGGGCACCCGGAAGCCGCCGGGGGTGATGGGCTCGAACGGAATCTTGAAGGTCGGCAGACCGGTGATCGCCAAGGCGCCCTGGGGGGTGCCGTGGTAGGCGATGGCGCGCGAGATGACTTTGAACTTGCCGGGCTTGCCCATCAGCTTGAAGTACTGCTTGGCCAGCTTCCAGGCGCTCTCGACCGCTTCGCCGCCGCCGGTGGTGAAGAACACCCGGTTGAGGTCACCGGGGGCGTAGCCGGCCAGTCGGGTCGCCAGTTCGATCGCGGGCTCTGTCGCGTAGGACCACAGCGGGAAGAACTCCAGCGTCTTGGCCTGCTTGGCGGCCGCCTCGGCGAGTTCCTCGCGGCCGTGCCCCACCTGGCAGGTGAACAGGCCTGACAGGCCGTCGATGTAGCGCTTGCCGGTGCTGTCCCAGATGTGTACACCTTCGCCCCGGGTGATGATCGGTGGCGTGATGCCCTCACCGTGCCGGGCGAAGTGGCCCCACAGGTGCCGGTCGGCCTTCGCGGAAAGGTCTGCGTACTTGTCCGTTGTCATCGGGTACCCCAATTATATTGTTGTTTAACGAGTTTGAGATAGACCAGCGTCTCAGTGGAGGTGACCCCGGGCACTGAGCGAATCTCGGTGTTGAGCAGGTCCAGCAACTCCGCGTCGTCGGCGCACACCACCTCCACGATGGCGTCGAACGTGCCGGCGGTGAGGACGACGTAGTCCACCGAGTCGAGTTGGGCGAGGCGTTCGGCCACCTTGGTGGCGTCGCCCTGGCATCGGATACCGATCAAGGCCTGTCGGGAGAAGCCGAGTTGCATCGGGTCGGTGACCGCGACGATCTGCATCACCCCGGAGTCGATCAGCCGCTGCACCCGCTGGCGCACAGCGGCTTCGGACAAGCCGACCGCCTTGCCGATCCCGGCATAGGACTGCCGGCCGTCATGCTGGAGCTTCTCGATGATGGCCTTCGACATCTCGTCAAGGTGTGATGATCCGACCTGCGCCGACGCCGCGACGCGCACCGGGATCCGGCCGGCGGGCACTCCCGAGTCGCGCATGCCATGATTGTGCACGGAATCCGTTGTTCTGGGCAATTTTTTCGACGAAATACGTAGTATTTACCCGTGATTCCCAGCACTTGGATCGACGGAGCCCCGGTAACCACCGCAGGCGCCCGTCATGACGTGATCAATCCCGCCACCGGCGATCGGGTCGCCGAATTGGCACTCGCCACCCCTGCCGACGTCGACGTCGCAGTTGCCTCGGCCCGGGCCGCCCTTCCTGAATGGTCCACGGCCACTCCGGGCGCCCGTTCGGCCGTCCTGTTCAAGCTGGCCGAACTGGTCGAGGACCACGCCGCGGAGATCGTCGCCGAGGAGGTGAGCCAGACCGGGAAGCCGGTCCGGCTGGCTACCGAGTTCGACGTTCCGGGCAGCATCGACAACATCGCCTTCTTCGCCGGCGCGGCCCGCCACCTTGAAGGCAAGGCCAGCGGCGAGTACTCCGCCGACCACACCTCCTCGATCCGGCGGGAAGCGGTGGGTGTGGTCGGCACCATCACCCCGTGGAACTATCCCCTGCAGATGGCGGTGTGGAAGGTCATCCCCGCGCTGGCGGCCGGGTGTTCGGTGGTCATCAAGCCGGCCGAGCTGACCCCGCTTACGACTCTGACCCTGGCCCGGCTTGCCGGCGAGGCCGGGCTTCCCCCCGGGGTGTTCAACGTCGTGACCGGCGCGGGCGGGGACGCCGGACATGCTCTGGCCGCACACCCCGACGTCGACGTCGTCACCTTCACCGGCTCGACGGGAGTGGGGCGGAAAGTCATGGCGGCGGCGGCTATTCACGGCCACCGCACCCAACTCGAACTCGGCGGCAAAGCCCCCTTCGTGGTGTTCGAGGATGCCGATCTCGATGCCGCCGTACACGGCGCCGTGGCCGGAGCGCTGATCAACTCCGGTCAGGACTGCACCGCGGCGACGCGCGCGATCGTCGCCGCCAATCTCTACGACGACTTCGTGGCCGGCGTGGCCGAGCTGATGGGCAAGATGGTCGTCGGTGACCCGCAGGATTCCGACACCGACCTGGGCCCGCTGATCTCGTTCGCCCACCGGTCCAAGGTCGCCGCCATCGTCGACCGGGCTCCCGGCCAGGGCGCGCGGGTGGTCACCGGCGGCAAGGCGCCCGACCTGCCCGGCGCGTTCTATCTGCCCACCCTGCTCGCCGACGTGGCCGAGGACTCCGAGGCCTACCGAGGCGAGATCTTCGGCCCGGTGCTGACGGTGCGCCGCCACACCGGCGACGACGATGCGCTGCGCCAGGCCAACGACACCGAATACGGGCTGGCTGCCTCAGCCTGGACCCGGGATGTGTACCGCGCTCAGCGGGCGTCCCGGGAGATCAAGGCGGGCTGCGTGTGGATCAACGACCACATCCCGATCATCAGCGAGATGCCGCACGGTGGCCTCGGTGCGTCCGGCTTCGGCAAGGACATGTCCGACTACTCCTTCGAGGAGTACCTCACCATCAAGCATGTGATGAGCGACATCACCGGGGCGGTCGAAAAGCCCTGGCACCGGACGATATTCACACTGCGCTGAGCTAACTTCGCCGAATGCAACGCCACGGCGGGTAAATGCCGGCAATCTCGCCGTGGCGTTACGTTCGCGATATTTGGGTTATACCTACGGGAGCTTGGTGAACTCCTCGCCGGTCTCCGGGTTGACGGCCGTCTCTCCGGCGGGCAGGTTCGAGAGGTCTTGGGCGATCACCGTCGGCACGTCACCGGAGTCCGGCAGGCCGAACATCGGCTCGACACCGGTTGCGGGCACCAGCACCAGATCCGAGCTGGATCGCCGGGGCAGGGTGTGGCCGTGGAAATAGGCGGGCGAGGCAATCCACCACACCACCATCATGATCACGCCGAGCACCAGTGCGCCGATTCCGACGACCGCCACCGCGCCGAAGCCGAGGATCGTGACATTGTTGCCGTCGTCGTCGGTGAGCCAGTCCACCTTGGCGTACTGGATCAGGCCGTAGACGAAGATCACCAGCAGGATGATGCCGCCCAGCAGTGGAACGATCCCGCGCATCACCAGATCGCGTGCCGAGTTGGTGAGATCCTTGCGGTAGAACCAGGCGCAGGCGAACCCCGTGAGGCCGTAGTAGAAGGCGATCATCAGCCCGACCGAACCGATCAATGCCGACAGCAGGTTGGGGCTGACCAGGGTGAACAGCACGTAGAACAGGATCGAGACCGCGCCCATGACGATCGTCGCGACA
>JBAXUD010000328.1:0-4146 GCA_037129875.1 Mycobacteriaceae bacterium | reverse complement strand
GGGGCGCGACCCGGCTGGCTGCTGGGGCCAGCCGGGCGGCCAGCCCCTAATCCAGATTCCTCGTCCGACTCCCTAGTGAGGGTGCGTACATCCTGAAAACAGTGTCGAACCCACACACCGGGATTTCCCGATTTCGAATCCGAGAATGCCCCCGGCCTTACCTAAGCCATGCACCGCACGGCCGGTGATATCGACCCATCGCAGGATGCCGTCGTCCCATACCGGGCTTTCACCAACACCGTTGGCAACATCATGAACCGCAACAATTTCGGCGCGCATAATCAGGGCTACGAAGCTTCGCTCATGACACCGGTGGCCGTCGACCCGCCCATGGCCGCGCGGCCTCAACCTGACCGCTCAATGACAACAGCGTCGCCTCGTCGAACGGTCGCGCGACGAACTGAACCGACACCGGCACGCCCTGATCGTCGAGTCCCCAGGGCACGACGGCCGCAGGCTGACCCGTCGCATTGAAGATGGCCTGGAACGGCACCCGGGATGAGATCATGGCCAGCGTCGCGACGCCGCCCCTGCGGTGGTACTGCCCGACACGGGACGGCCCGGACGCGGTGCCTGGAGTGATGAGGATGTCGACGTCGGCGAAGATCGACTGCACCCGTGCCGACAGCGTCGACTCCGCTGCGCGAATTCTCGTCATCGCCCGGTCGGTATACAGCCGGCCGATGTTCGCGATCTGCCGAGTCCTGGGTTCCAGCCGCTCCGGATGCGGCAGGACTTTGACGTCGTTGTAGGCGCCGCGGAACATTCTCGGCAGGAAGTGGCCGTACACAGCCCAAGCCGGATAGTCGGGGTCCCGCCAAGACACCTCATGGCCGAGTTCCCTGAGCAGAGCAGCCATTCCATTGAGCGCGGCCATCTGCGCCTTACCCACTCGGCCCCGGATGGTCGTTGGAATCTTGGCGCTTACTGCGATCCGTAGCCGACCAGGCGCCTGGGCAGCGGCAGCAACAAATCCGCCCTCGGGAGCGGACCCGGTGTTCGTCACATCGAGGAACAGCGCGGCGTCCTCGACCGTGCGCGCCATCGGGCCGTTGACGCTGAGGCCACACCACGCATCGTCGTGCGGAGCAAGCGGCACCCGATCCCGTTGGGGTTTGAGACCGTAGAGCCCGCACCAACTGGACGGAATGCGGATCGAGCCTGCGCCGTCGGAGCCGAGCGCAAGGGCCGCCAAGCCGGCAGCCACTGCGGCCCCGCTGCCGCCGCTACTACCGCCCGGTGTGAGCGCCAGGTCCCACGGATTGTGGGTCGCGCCGAAAGCCGCCGTCTCGGTGAACGACATCAACATCATCTCGGGCACCGCCGTCTTGCCGAGGATCACCGCCCCGGCTTCGCGTAAACGACGCACCACCTCTGCGTCTTCCGTCGCAGCCTGGCCGAAAGCGGAACTGCCGTAACACGTGAACTCGTCGGCGATGTCGACGTCGTCTTTGATCGCGATCGGAACGCCGAGGAGCGGAAGCCGCTCTCCCGCGTCCAGCCGCGCCTGCGCGATCTGCGCTTCAGCTCGGGCGCTCTCGGCGAGCACCACACGGTAGGACCGTAGCTCCCGGTCCACCCGAGCGATTCGCTCCAGGTACATCTCCACGAGCGCCGGGCTGGTTATCGCGCCGGCCGCCAGCATTCGCGCCTGTTGAGCCGCCCCGGCGAAGGCTACGTCAGTGATGACCACGGCGGCAGCGTAGCCCGTACCAGTGCCCCAATCGGGTAACTCGCCCCGCACCTTTGCCCGAGCCGGCCCGCCCAGCGCGTAGCCGCATCCCGGCGATCACCGGGGCCGACTCGGCGGTGCAGCAATCTGGGCGAAAACGGCAACCACCGCTGTGAGTAATTGGTTCGGCCCAGTGACGACCGCCGAAACGATTGTGAACGCCACACCCAAAAGCGCGACGAAGCCGCAGTGAGAACTCCCGCCCGGCAACTCGTCGACCAGCTGCTCCCCTGTAATCGCATTCCGGCCCGCCACCCTGGTGCTCGCCCGGCTCGGCTGGCGAGCCTCCGGTGCCGGCGACCGCAAGCAGCTCGACGCCTTCCTCCTTGCTCGGGCGCTGGAACACGACGCACCGCTGATTGTCGCCAGACGCTGGTCGCGCTGCGCTGATCCCGCCGCGCGCCACGGTGCGCGCATGTGGGTTTCTTGACTCGCGCCGACCGCCGCTCGAGACGCGACGCCACGCCCACGACCGCCCCGGCCACGAACCCCGCCCCTAGCCGATCACCCGAGCGCCCGCGTAGCGGCAGTAAGGTCCTGACTGTCGTCGCCGCTGATCCGGCCCCGGGCTGGCTAGGGTTTCGTCAGCGCCGGGCGCAGGCGCGGCGGGGAGATCTCGGCGCGCGAGGCAAGGTCATCGATTAGCGCGGCGGCCCAGCCGATCAGACCGTGGACGTTCACGCCGTAGGGCACCGGATGGTGCACCTTGCCCAGGCGGCCGGACCCGCGCCGCAGCAGGGCGGTTGCACCGTCGAGGTTCCCGCGCTGGGCGTGGGTGATGCCGACCGCCAACTGGGCCAGGCCTTGCCACAACGGTCTCTCCTCGTCCGGGCCGTTCTTCCACGCGGCCTCGAGCACCTCGTGCGCGTTGAACGCCAAGCCTCGGTTCAGCAGATCCTGAGCGTAGGCGAGGGATTCGGTCGGTGGCAGTTCGAGATCGTCGGGGATGCGGGGCACGCCATCATCGCTGCCCTGCGGAAGGGGCCGGCCCAGGGCGTCGCGCGGTCGGGTGTTGCGAGGCCGGCCGGATTCGTCGCGATCACGTTCGGCCATGTGCCCATCATGACCGGCAGCGGGTACGGGCTCTGCGGGGCGTGCCCGCCCGTCCCCGGTCTCGCCGTCGCCGACCGCCACTCGCGGCCAAGCGGGTGGCTGCTGCTGCGTCGCCGACCCATGCTGCGATGCCACGACCGTCTAACTCATGGACAGCGTGAGGATCTGTCTCTTCACTAGACGATCGAGATCGATCGGGTCTTGTCTCAGTTGTCAGTTATGCCGCTCAGCGCGGTTTTGACTACGGCCGGTAGCAATCACGCGACGCCGGTAAACCTCGCACCCGATCTTTGAGTCTCAACCAGGGGTGGTGGCGGTTCGCGAACCACAGTCCCGCCCTCTGATTCCCAATTATGTTGTGCCGCAATGTACTCCTGCTCATTCATGATATGCGTCCCAAGGGCTAACAGTTCGAGGGTCGTCGACATGTCGTGCCTGTCGGCCGCGGCGCTCAGTATCGATTCGGCTACCCCGGGATGGGTGGACGTGGGCACCACAAGGAAGGACCAACCGGGGGCCCTGTCCGATCAGGTCGATCGTGTCGGCGGGTTGGTGATGGTCGCCGTCGAGGCGGACCGCGCGTATCCCCCGGAGCAGTCGTCGCGGGACGCCGGCGTGCCATCCGCTTGGGTGGTATGGCCAACTCGTCAGTCGCAGGGTTGCCGGATCGGCCTCCGCGCGTTGCCACCAAGCCCCGTCTACGTGACCGTCGCCTCCCGCAGTGGGCTTCATCCGCAACCGTGATGAGCCTGCGGGTCCCCTGGTGGGCGTCTGGGTGGCGGTCGATTCGTGCGATAGCGTCATCGTGACGCCCCTTGCCTTGGCCGCGCGGATTGCGGTCGGATCAATTCCAATTCAGGGACGATCAGACCCCTGAATGGCCGGATGCGAAATATCACCGATATACCGCACACTATGCGCAGCAGCTGTTCGTCTCGTTTAGAGAAAGAGACAGCCCTCCCGGCGCCACTCTCCGTCGCAAACCCGCAGGTCGGGCTGTCTCATATCTTGTCTCGCAGCGCGGGTCTCGTATCTGTGCTGTCCCCAGGTCGTGAGACGGTGTGGGAGTGACGGCGATACTCGGCTACGCACGGGTCAGCACCATCGGCCAGGACCTCGACGCGCAACGGACTGCGCTGGTCGCTGCCGGGGTCGATGACACGCAGCAGCTGTTTACCGACCAGCTTTCCGGATCGGCGAAAACTCACCGACCTGGGCTGGCGCGGCCGCAAGCACGACCCGGAATGGGCTAACCGCCGCCGACTACTGACCGCGCGAGAACGACTGTCGCACAGAGCATTCGCGGCGATGTGGAATGCTCTGATCGACAACGATCCGAGCTGTCAGATCCTGTCCGCGTA
>JBAXUD010000327.1:0-4158 GCA_037129875.1 Mycobacteriaceae bacterium | reverse complement strand
GGCTGCGGCACCGGCTTCTTTCTGCTGAACCTCATCCAGGCCGGCGTGGCACGCCGCGGCTCGGTCACCGACCTGTCCCCGGGCATGGTCAAGGTCGCCACCCGCAACGGGCAGTCACTGGGCCTCGACATCGACGGCCGGGTCGCCGACGCCGAGGGAATTCCCTACGACGACAACACCTTCGACCTTGTTGTCGGTCATGCCGTGCTGCATCACATCCCCGACGTCGAGCTTTCGCTGCGCGAGGTGGTCCGGGTGCTCAAGCCTGGCGGGAGGTTCGTGTTCGCCGGTGAGCCGACCACCGTGGGCAATGCCTACGCCCGCCGGCTGGCCGACCTCACCTGGAAGACGACCGTCCGCGCGATGAAGCTGCCCGGACTGGGCAGCTGGCGGCGTGCGCAGGCCGAACTCGACGAGAACTCGCGCGCTGCGGCACTGGAATGGATCGTCGACCTGCACACCTTCACCCCCGCCGACCTGGAGCGGATGGCCACCAGCGCCGGTGCGGTGCAGGTGCGCACCGCCAGCGAGGAGTTCACCGCCGCGATGCTCGGCTGGCCGGTGCGGACCTTCGAGTCGACGGTGCCGCCCGGCAAGCTGGGCGTGCGCTGGGCGCGATTCGCGTTCGGCGGCTGGAATGCGCTGTCCTGGGTCGACGCCAACGTATGGCGCCGCGTCGTCCCCAAGGGCTGGTTCTACAACGTCATGATCACCGGGGTTAAACCCTCCTGACGTTGCGCCGCGAGGACGTCGCCTACCTGACCGGCGCTGCCGGCACGGCCGCGCTGGCCGAGGTGGCGCAATTGCGGCTCACCGACGCCAGCCTGGTGGCCGACGTCGCGGTAGTGCGCGACCGCTATGGCGAACACAGCACCGCGCTGGTGGAGACCACGCTGCTGCGCCGCAGGGCCGCCGGGAAATTCGCTGGACTCGATGTATCCGGCTGGCTGTTCACCGACGAAGCGCTGCAGCAGGCCACCACCGCGGTGGTGGCCCGGCACCGCGCTGACCGGCTGGCCGGCCAACGTGTGCATGACGCGACCTGCTCCATCGGCACCGAACTGGCCGCCCTGCGGCACACCGCGGCCTTCGTCCTGGGCAGCGATATCGACGACGTCCGGCTGGCCATGGCGCGGCATAACCTCGGCGGGGACGTCCCGCTGTGCCGGGCCGATGCCCTGCATCCGGTCAGCCGCGACGCCGTCGTCGTCCTGGACCCGGCCCGCCGTGCAGGCGGGCGCCGCCGTTTCGACCCGCACGCCTATCTGCCGCCCCTGGACGCGCTGGCGGAGGTCTACCGCGGCCGGCCCACGGTGGTGAAGTGCGCCCCCGGCATCGACTTCGACGCGGTGTCGCGGATCGGCTTCGACGGCGAGGTGGAGGTGGTCTCGGCCGCCGGCGCGGTTCGGGAGGCATGCCTGTGGTCGCCGGCGCTGGCTGCGCCGGGAGTGCGGCGGCGGGCCAGCATCCTGGATCGCGGTGGCGCTGCCGATGAGGTGCTCACCGACGCCGAGCCCGACGACTGCGGTAGTGGCCGGCCCGGCCGCTGGATCGTCAATCCCGACGGCGCGGTGGTGCGGGCAGGTCTGGTCCGCCAGTACGGCGCCCGCCACGGACTGTGGCAACTCGATCCGGATATCGCCTACCTGACCGGGGACCGGCTGCCCGTCGGGGTCCGCGGATTCGAGGTGATCGACCAGTTTCCACTGCGGGAAAAGACTCTGCGCCAGGCACTTTCGGCACTGGACTGCGGGACACTGGAGATCTTGGTTCGGGGGGTCGACGTCGACCCGGACGCGTTGCGACGGCGGCTGCGCCCGGCGGGAACCACGTCGCTGTCGCTGGTGATCATGCGACTGGGCACCGGAGCCGGGTCGCGAGCGGCGGCATTCATCTGCCGTCCTTCGCCCGCCGGAGTGGCCGTATCCGACCGGTAGGGTGTGCGGGTATGCGCATCCTGAGCCTGGCCGTTGCACTGCTCAGCGGCGCTGTGCTGGCCGCCGCGACGGCAAGTGGCGCCCCGGACTCCTGCGCCGCACTCGGCGGCGTCGTGACGGGCGGGGACTGCCACGTGCAGGCCAGCGACCCGGCCTACAAAATGGAAATGACGTTCCCACTGGACTACCTCGACGAGCAGGCGATCGTCGACTACCTCCGCCAGACGCGCGATGGCTTCGTCAACGTGGCCAACGACCCGGACGCGCGCAACCAGCCCCTCGAAATGGACGTCACCGCGGAATCGCTGCGCTCGGCGCAGACCCGCAGCGTCGTCCTCAAGCTGTTCCAGGACGTCGGCAGCGCACACCCCACCACCTGGTACCGGTCGTTCACCTACGACACCGCCCGCGGAAAACCGGTCACCTTCGACACGCTGTTCGCCCCGGGCACCAAGCCGCTGGACGTGATCTTCCCGATCGTGCAGCGTGAACTTGAGACGGAAACCCAACTTGCGGGCAGCATTTCGCCCGGGGACGGCCGCGATCCCACGCACTATCAGAACTTCGCCGTCACCGACGACTCGGTGATCTTCTACTTCGGCCAGGCCGAACTGCTGCCGTCCCACGCCGGTGAGACGTCGGTGACGGTGCCGCGCAGCGCGCTGCCGCCGCTTGCGCTCTGAGCCGGGCTCTCTGGCGCGTCAGTCGGGGCTGAAGCTGTAGACCTGCCCGGCGCTGGTGGCGGCCACCACCCTGCGGTCGTATCCGACCGACACCCCGACCGGGAAGCCGGTGGCTTCGGGCAGGGGATAGGTGTTGAGCGTGCGTCCGCCGTCGGCGGGATCGAAGACCAGCAGTGCGAACCGCTGCGGTCCGTCGGCGACGACGGTGTACGCCGCGTGGGCGCCGGCCTGAGCCGAGGTCGACAGTGGTGTGACGTCATCGCGGCGCCACGCCACCTCGGCGCTGTCGCCGGAATCCTTGATCGCCACCAGGTGGGTTTCCGGGCCGCCACCGGCGATGATCAGCCCGCCGGGTGCCACCGACGGCGGGGTCTGCGGCTGAAAGTCAAGAGGCACAGACCATTTCGCTTTGCCATCGGCGGTGTTGAGCGCCCACAGCCGGCGGTCCCGTCCGTTGACGTAGACCGTCGCGCCGTCGGTGGAGAGCACCGGAGAGCCCAGTACGCCCGCGGCGACCGCGTCACTGGTCCACTCCCGCGTCAGCAGGGCGGACTCGCCCGGTTGGTAACGCAGGGCGGTCAGCACCGACGCCTTGGCTCCGGGTTGCCACAGCCCGAGCACCGCGACTCCGCTGGCCGCGGAGTAGGCCGGAGCAGAGGCCACCGGGCAGCCCGGCAGTGACTGCTGGCAATCGGTCAGCCCGCGGAAGGGATCAGTCGGATTGACGCCCTCCACCAGGTCCAGCGGGGTTCCGGCCACCTCGCCGCGGTGCGCGTCGAAGACCAGCACCTGGCCGAGATGGGTCACCACCAGCAGCTGGCCGGGTGCGAGAAACCTTGTGGTGGTGGGCATTCCGATGACGTTGGTGCGCCAGCGGACCCACTGGGTGGGTGGGTAGGCAATCATCAGGCCGGGCTGACCGATGTAGAGGTTGTCGAACCCGTCGAAGAGCGGGCTGGTGAATCCGCCACCGAGCACCATACGGGTGCACCATCGCTGCCGGCCGTCGTTGTCGTTCTCCCACACCATCAGCGAGCAGCCGCCCGCGGTCTGGCCGTTGACCGCCACATAGCCGTCGCCGCCCAGGGCCGCCGCCGCCCCGAGTTCGCCCTTGACCGAACGGCTCCAACTCAGCGCCAGCGACGTGGCGCCCTCGGTGGGGGAGTAGCTGCTGTTCTCGGCGTCGGCGTACTGGGCCGACCACCCGCGGGCCGCGATGGGGTCGACCCAGGAGTCGGTGTTGGCGCAACCCCCCAGCGGGCCGGTGAGCAGAATCGTCGACGACAACGCGAGCACGCGCCGCAGCACCGGTGTCCTGGCCATCCAGGGGAGACTAACGCCTCGCTGCACCGGTCCGGGGTAGGCGACTGTTCCGAGGGTCGCCCTCCTCCTCGGGCCGCAGGCGGCCCGCATCGTCGGCCGACGCTGTTAATGGTCGCCCTCCTCCTCGGGCCGCAGGCGGCCCGCATCGTCGGCCGACTACGCTCTACCGCCATGACGAGCATGTGGGGCGCGCCGATCCACAAGCGCTGGCGGGG
>JBAXUD010000326.1:0-4159 GCA_037129875.1 Mycobacteriaceae bacterium | reverse complement strand
CAGAGGACTTTCTCCCCTTTTCAGCCCTGTACCGTGAGACAAGGATCACAGGGGTGTCGGGATCGAGGGGGAGTTTGATGGCCAGGGCCGATTCGGCTGAGGAGATCGACGGCATCGCGTGGAAGTTCTTGTGCTCGCCGTTCACTCTGCGCGACTACTGGGACTGGCCGCTGGAACGTCGCATCGACGCCTTTCTACGGCACCTGAAGCGCCTGGACATCCTCAACGACGGCGCGGCCTACGGGGCGTTGCTTGAACGGGTGATGGCCAATTTCCCCCGCGCCCGGCGTGACGGCATCCTGCAACAGCCGCAGCGCTGAGACCGCGATGGGCGACGCGATCATCCACAAGGGCCCGGCCGACCTGAAAGTCACTCCGAACCTCGACGATTACGACGCCACCCGCGCGTCATTCGCGTGGTCGCAGGTGCCCGACGTCTGTGCGGGCATGGGGCCGGGCGGGTGCAACATCGCCTACGCGGCGGTGGACCGCCACGCCAACGGACCCGACGCGGATCGCACTGCGCTGCGGTTCATCGCCGACGCTCCACCTAATCCCCGAGTCGCTTCGCTCCTGCCCGCCGGTGCTGCAGAACTCACCACCCATGACGTCAGCTACGCCGAACTGGGCCGGCTCACCCGCAAGTTCACCAACGTGTTGCGCGGCCTGGGAATCGGCAAGGGCGACAAGGTCTTTGTCATCATGGGCCGCGTTCCCGAGCTCTACATCAGCATCCTCGGCGCGCTGCGCAATGGCAGCGTGGTATCGCCGCTGTTCTCCGCGTTCGGGCCCGAACCGATCGCCACCCGGGTCAACATCGGCGCGGCGGACGTGCTGGTGACCACCGCCGCGATCTACAAGCGCAAGATCGCCAAGATCCGCGAGGAACTGCCGTCGGTCAAACACGTGCTGATCGTCGGCGGTGACGCAAGCGCGCAGATCCCCGGCACCCACAATTTCGGTGCTCTGATGGAACAGGCGAGCGACGACGCCCCGATCGAGCACACCGGCCCCGATGACCCGTCGCTGCTGCACTTCACCAGCGGCACCACCGGCACCCCGAAGGGCGCCCAGCACGTGCACGGCGCAGTGGCGATGCACTACATCACCGGACTTTTCGCCCTAGACCTGCACCCAGGCGACATCTATTGGTGCACAGCCGATCCCGGCTGGGTCACCGGGACGGCCTACGGGATTATCGCACCGCTGCTGCACGGCGTGACGTCGATCATCGACGAGGCGGAGTTCGACGCCGAGCACTGGTACCGGATCCTGCAGGACGAGCAGGTCAGCGTCTGGTACACCGCTCCGACCGCGGTACGGATGCTGATCAAGGCCGGCCCCGAACTGGCCGCCAAATACACCTTTCCGCATCTGAGGTTCGTCGCCAGCGTCGGCGAACCACTCAACGCCGAAGCCGTCTGGTGGGGAAAACGAGTGCTGGGCTTGCCGATTCACGACAACTGGTGGCAGACCGAGACCGGCGGCATCATGGTGGCCAACACCCCGGCCTTCGACATCAAACCCGGTTCGATGGGCCGCCCACTGCCCGGGGTGGACGTCGTCGTCGTCGACCACGCCGACACGGAAGAGGCCACCGGCGCCGTCACGGTCATCGACAAGCCCGACGTGGAAGGCGAACTGGCGCTGCGGGTGGGTTGGCCGTCGATGTTCCGCGGCTACCTCGACCAGGACGAGCGCTACAAGAAGTGCTTCTACGCCGATCCGGAGGGCGACCTCTACCTGTCCGGTGATCTGGTCAAGCGCGACGCCGACGGATACCTGTGGTTCATCGGCCGCGCCGACGACGTCATCAAGGCCTCCGGTCACCTGATCGGGCCGTTCGAGGTGGAGAACGTGCTCACCGACCATCCGGCGGTCGCCGAGGCCGCGGTGATCGGCAAACCAGACCCGACTTACGGCGCGGTGGTGAAGGCCTTCGTCACACTCAAGTCCGGCTACACCGCCGACGACGACCTGCGCCGCGACCTGATGGGCCACGCCCGCAAGCGACTCGGCGCGGCGGTGGCGCCCAAGGAGATCGACTTCGTCGACTCCCTGCCGCACACCCGCAGCGGAAAGATCATGCGGCGGTTGCTCAAGGCGCGCGAACTCGGCCTGCCCGAGGGCGACACCTCCACCGTCGAGACCCCGGGTGTGACGACTTGACCGACATCGATGCCGGCTTGGCCCGCCAGCTGCTCACCGACATGATCCGGGTGCGGCGCATGGAGGAGAAGTGCGCGGAGATGTACTCCGCCGGAAAGATCCGCGGATTCCTGCACCTGTACGTGGGCGAAGAAGCAGTAGCGGCGGGGTCCTTAAAGGTGCTCGGAGCCGACGACGCGGTGATCGCCACCTACCGGGAGCACGCGCATGCGCTGCTGCGCGGCATCCCGATGACCAAGATCATGGCCGAGATGTTCGGCAAGCAGGAAGGCTGCTCAGGCGGGCGGGGCGGTTCAATGCACCTGTTCGACGCGAACCGGCGCTTCTACGGCGGCAACGCCATCGTCGCCGCCGGAATGCCGCTCGCCGCCGGGCTGGCTTTCGCCGACAAGCAGCTGGGCCGCAACCGGGTCAGCGCCTGCTACTTCGGCGAGGGCGCCACCGCCGAGGGCGCCTTCCACGAGTCGATGAACATGGCCGAACTGTGGCAGCTGCCGGTGCTGTTCTGTTGTGAGAACAACCGATACGCCATGGGCACGGCGATCGACCGCGAGCTGTCCCAGGTGGACCTGATCGCCAAAGCCGAGGCATACCGCGTTCCGGCCGCTTCCGCCGACGGTATGGACGTCGTGGACTGCCACGCCGCGATGCAGCGGGCGGTCGACCACATCCGAACCAAGGGCGGTCCGTTCTTCCTGGAGTTCCGCACCTACCGCTTCCGGCCGCACTCGATGTTCGACCCGGAGTTGTACCGGGACAAGGCCGAAGTGGCCGAGTGGCGCGACGAACACGACCCCATCCGCATGTTCACCGACCGATGCCTGGCCGGGAAGCTGCTGACCGCCGACGACGTCGCAGCGATCGAGGCGGCGGTGGCGGAAGAAGTTGCCGAGGCGGTGGCCTACGCCGAAGCCGGGACGCTGGAGAGCGTCGACACCCTTACCGTCAATGTGATGACACCGGTGAATTCATGAAGACGACCTACCGCAGCGCCGTGCACGACGCGATCGCCGACGCCATGCGCGCCGACGATCGGGTGGTGCTGCTCGGCGAAGACGTGGGTCGCTACGGCGGCACGTACGCGGTGTCGAAGGGAATGCTCGAGGAGTTCGGCCCGGACCGCATCCGCGACACCCCGATCTCGGAGTTGGGTTTCGTCGGCATCGGGATCGGCGCAGCACTGGGCGGACTGCGGCCCATCGTCGAGGTGATGACGGTGAACTTCAGCCTGCTCGCGCTCGACCAGATCGTCAATACCGCTGCGGCACTTCGGCATATGTCCAGCGGGCAGTTCTCGGTACCGGTGGTGGTGCGGATGGCCACCGGGGCGGGCCGTCAGCTGGCCGCCCAGCACTCGCACAGCCTGGAGAACTGGTACGCCCACATCCCGGGCATCACCGTGCTGGCCCCGGCCAGCGTCGCCGACGCCTACGGGATGTTGCGCACCGCGCTGACAAGCCCCGACCCGGTGATCATCGTCGAGCACGTCGGGCTGTACAACCTCTCCGCCGATCTCGAGTCACTGCAACCCACTGATATCAGCCAGGCTGCATTGCGCCGCAACGGAACTGACGCCACGATCATCGCCTATGGCGGCTGCGTGCCCAAGGCGCTGGATGCCGCCGAGCAGCTCGCCCAGGCCGGAATCGAATGCGACGTGATCGACCTGCGGGTGCTGCGGCCACTGGATGACGCCACCATCATGGAGTCGGTGCGCAAGACCCACCGCGTGGTGGTGGTCGACGAGGCCTGGCACACCGGCAGCCTGGCCGGGGAGATCAGCGCCCGCATCGTCGAGCAGGCGTTCTATGAGCTCGACGCCCCGATCGCCCGGGTGTGCACCGCCGAGGTGCCGATCCCTTACGCCAAACACCTTGAGGAGGCGGCGCTGCCGCAGCCCGCGAAGATCGTCGCCGCGGTGCACGGACTGTTCGGGGACGACCGGCGGGCAGGAGCGCAGCGACCCGGGGTGGACGACCGGCGGGCAGGA
>JBAXUD010000325.1:0-4186 GCA_037129875.1 Mycobacteriaceae bacterium | reverse complement strand
CATCGACCGGCGGTACCGTTCATCGGACTTGGCCTGTTGCCGGCGGGCCTCCTCCAACGCCTGCTCAGCAACCACCTCATGATCGCCCGGACGGATCGAGGTGACGGCACCATCGCGGTGTCCCTCGGCATCATGAAAGGGCTTGATGCGCACGTGGAACCAGTGCGCCACGTCATCTGCCGACTTGAACCGCACACGCTCTTTGATGACGGCGCCCTCACTGACCTTCTTCCATCGGGCGGCGTGAGCCTGGGCATCCTCGGGCGCAAAAAGCTCCGACAATCGCCGGCCCAGCCAGTGTTCAGCGGGTGCGCCCAGCACCTCTGCGACGTTCGGTGAAACCCAGACGATCTCGTTACCCCCGTCGTCGCACTCACGGGTATGGACGATCACGTCGCCGGAATTCTCGACGAGCAGGCGATAGCGCTCTTCGGAGGCCGCGATCCGGTCCAGGTCCTGGAAACGCTGGGTCACGTCACGCCACGTGAAAACGATCAGATCGACACCCGCCCGGGTGGCCCGCATGTCGTACAGGCGAAAATCATCGAGAACAGTAGTGAAAACCTTGAAATCTTCAACGATTACCGGCTTGCCGTCCTCGAGGCATTGAGCGATGCGTCCTATCAGCCCCGAACCCCGCAGATTCGGGAGCATGGCAACGGCACTGCGGTCGAGGAGATCCTCTTCGCGTTCCCGCGTGAACAAACACGTTGCGCGGTTGACGCTGCGGACGACCAGATCGACCACCAGACCATCGCGGCAGCGAACCGCCTGAAGGAGCACCTGAGGGTCGAGCATCGCGTCTGCGGCGGCGCGAAGCAGGGCCATGGCCGCTTCATTAGCCGCGAGGGCTTGGGAGTACCCGGAAATCTCGTCCAAGTCCCCTCACCCCCCGTGAAGCGTTGCGGACGTTGCGAAGCTGTTCGTCGTCGCCGGTGTCGGGGCCCCGATCAGATATCCCTGTAGTTGATCGACCCCGAGTTCGACCAGCCGGGTCCTGGTTTCGGTGTCTTCGACGCCCTCTGCGGTGGTGAGCAGCCCGAATTCCGTGGCGATGCCGACGATCGCCTTCACAACCGATTCGTCCTGATTGTTGCTGAGCATATCGCTGACGAAGCTGCGGTCGATCTTCAACTTGTGCAGCGTCATCCCGCGAAGTTCGGTGAACGAACCGAAGCCCGTTCCGAAGTCGTCCAGTGCCAGCCGGCATCCCAACGACCTCATGTCGCTGGAGAAGCGCTCAGCGACTTCCCCCGATGCCAGTGCCGTGGTTTCGGTGATCTCAAAGGACACCCGGGCGGCAGCCTCACCGGCCCGCCGCAGTTCACCGGCGATCGCGGCGATCGTGGCCGCATCGTTGATCGAGTCCGCCGACAGGTTCACCGCCACCCGACGACCCGCCCGCGCCAACTCGATACCCCGCGCCACCATGAACCGGTCAATGGACCCCATCATCCCGAACCGATGGGCCTGCGGAAGGAACTCCCCGGGAACCATCACCTGCCCGTCGGCATCGATGATGCGAACCAGCAGTTCCTCCTCCACCATCTGCCCCGTGTGGGCGTCGACGATCGGCTGGGAGTAAGCGACAAGGCGTCCGTCATCAATCGCCCGCGACATGAACTCCTCGAACTCCAGACGTTCCCGCAATCGACGTTCAACGAGAGTGACGTCGGTGACCTGGGAGATGAGGTTCTCCACGTGACCGTGTTCGTCGCGGATGCAACTCACCGACAGATCACCCCAGATCGGATGCCCGTCGGCATGGATGTACTGCTTGATCATCCGGTAGGAGTCCGTGCGGCCTTCCAGAACCTCGTCGACGTTCTTCAGGTCTGCTTCCAGGTCGTCCGGCGCCGTCAACTCCTGCCAGGTCTTCTGCTTCAACGTCTCGGCGTCGTAGCCGAAGAACTGGCACAGCGCGTCGTTGACCTCCTCGAGGCGACCCTCCGGGGTGAGCACGCCCATGCCGACGGCGGCGTTATCCATCACCCGGCGGTAGCGTTCGTCGGCTTTGGCCTGTCGCCGGCGGGCCTCCTCCACCGCCTGCTCCGCGGCCACCTCGTCATCGGCCAGGCGGAGCGTGACCGCCTCACCATCCGGGCGGCCTTCGGCATCGAAGAATGGCTTGGCGTGCAGGTTGACCCAGTGCATGACGCCGTCCGCCCCGATCACCCGAAGGCGTTCCGCAACGGTGCCGCCCTCGGCGAGTCTCGCCAGCCTGACGAGGTTGATCGACACATCCTCCGCCGGAACGAACTCCAACACACTCCGACCCAGCCAGTACTCGGGCGGCGCACCCAGCACCGCCTCGACAGACGGCGAGGCCCAGAGGACCCGGCCTTCTCGGAAATGGGTGACCACATCCCCGGCATTCTCAGCCAGCATCCGGTAATGCTGTTCGGAGGCCGCGATGCGCTGCGTGGAGGTGTAACGCTCGGTCACATCACGCCAGGTGAAGACGATCAGGTCGACACCCGCCCGGGCTGCGCGGATGTCGTAGCGGCGAAAATCCTCGGCGACATGGTTGAAATACCTGAATTCATCGAGGATCACCGGCTTGCCGTCCTCGAGGCATTCGGCGATGCGCCCCATCAGCCCGGGACTCTCCTGACTCGGAAGCACGGCAATGGCACTGCGGCCGACGAGATCCTCTTCGCGTTCCTGCATGAATGAACAGGAGGCGCGGTTGACGCCGCGGATGACGAAATCGACCACCCGCCCATCGGGGTCGCGGACCGCCCGCAACAGCATCTGGGGATCGAGCATCCCGTCGGCACTGGCCAGCAGTAGGGCCTGGGCTGCTTCGCTGGCCGCAAGAGCCTCAGGCAACTCAGACACGTCTTCGACGGCCCACACGCTGCCACTGAACGCCCCCTGCCGGGCGGCGTACGACGACACGTGCACACGGGTGGGGGCCGCGGCAAAACAGAAGGTGACGTCGACGTCCTCGGACATGTCATTGGACAGCGGGGAACTCATCGTCGGAATCTCCGCGCGGTTCAGTGCCCGGGCTGCCAGACGTTTCATCGCGACGACGAAGTCGCAAGCCGGCACCTCACCGGGTGGAAGGCCCAGCAGGTGCGCGGCCGCCGGATTGACGTGGGCCTTATCCAGAATCTGGTCCAACCACACCACGCCGTGCTTCACATCGCCTGCCGCGACTTCAACGGCGGATGTCGGACATCCGGCCCACCAAGCAGGGACCTCGGACCGTCAGCGAAACGCCGCGTTCCGAAGTCACGGCCGCCGAAGATGAGCACCATGCCCATCATACTGTCGACCCTTTCCGGGGGCGGCGCTGCTTTGGACGGCTGCGAAGGGGGCTTATCCGTCTGACGGCCGATCAAGTGTGATCGAATCTCACATAGAGCGTCACCTCAACCGGCCCGAGGAACGAGGCGCGTCGATGAAAGACATGACGATTCGCAGGGTGTCATTGTGGCTGAGCGCTGTCGCGGTTCTCGGAATGGGTTCGGTAACCGTGGCGTGCAGTCCCCGCACCGAGAAGCCCGCCGAAACCAGCGTCGCTCCGAGCCCGGGCGGCGCCTCGCCGAGTCCCACCGAAAAGGGTGTGCGGACCAATGTGACCCGCAGTCCCATGTCGGCAGTGCCGCCGGGTGGCGGCAACCCCGCCGTGCCGTGCGGCTTCGGCCCGGCCGGGGGCGGTCCCTGCAACAACCGCTGATTGAGCCCCTTATCGCCACCCGTCGGCGGCCTTGGCCGCCCGCAGAAGTTCCTCACACAACTGCCGCACTTCGTTCGCCGGCGCGCCTTCCTCTACAGCGGTCGCCACATCTTCGGCGGCGCAGCGCACCTGGTAAACCCGGTCCGACAGTTCAGCGGCCTCATCGGCGGTCAGCACGACGGCGTCCTGCGGCACCGCGGTGCCCTTGACCATGGCGCGCTGCTCGTAGGCCCGCTGCCGGCAGGACTGCCGGCAGTACTGCCGGCGACGGCCCAATCCCACGTCAGCGACCTCCCGGCCGCACCAGCGGCAGGGTTGGGGTCGGCCTCGGCGGGTCACGCCTTCGAGGGTAAACCGGGCAGGGCAACTCCCCGGTATCATAAGAAGTTGCGTCGGCAATCGCACCGCCCTGGTTTTGCGTTTCCTCCGACTCCGATATCGCAAGGAGAATCACATGGCTGATCGTGTCCTGAGAGGCAGCCGGCTCGGCGCCGTGAG
>JBAXUD010000324.1:0-4198 GCA_037129875.1 Mycobacteriaceae bacterium | reverse complement strand
CCTTCCGGACGACACGGACTGACGCAGCGTGCGCTATCTGCTCAACCACCTCGACACCGCCTGGGCACTGACGGTGATTCATCTGCGGCTCTCGCTCATCCCGGTTCTGCTCGGCCTGCTGATCGCGGTGCCACTGGGTGCATTGGTCTGGCGGCACGCCACCCTGCGCCGGATCGCCACGCTGACCGCCAGCATCATCTTCACCATCCCGTCGCTGGCGCTGTTCGTGGTGTTGCCGCTGATCATCCCGACCCGCATCCTCGACGAGACCAATGTCATCGTCGCGCTGACGCTCTACACCACCGCCCTGCTGGTGCGTGCCGTTCCGGAGGCTCTGGACGCAGTACCCGCACCGGTGCGTGACGCTGCCACCGCGGTCGGCTACACCAGAATCGGACAGCTCCTCAAAGTCGAACTGCCGCTGTCGATTCCGGTGCTCACCGCCGGCCTGCGCGTGGTAGCCGTCACCAACATCTCCATGGTCGCCGTCGGCTCGGTGATCGGCATCGGCGGACTGGGAACGTGGTTCACCGAGGGCTATCAGGCCGACAAGAGTGATCAGATCATCGCGGGAATCATCGCGATCTTCATCCTGGCGATCATCGTCGACATCGCGATCCTGGCGGCAGGGCGGCTCATCACCCCCTGGGTGCGGGCCCAGTCCGGTGGCCGGCCGCGAATGAAGGCGGCCACATGAGCTTCCTGCAGCAGGCGCTGACCTACATCTTCACCGCCGAGAATTGGAGTGGCAAAACCGGTTTGGGCACCCGGATCATCGAGCATCTGCAGTACACCGGTGTGGCTGTGGCCGTCTCGGCGCTGATCGCGATTCCCATCGGGTTGGTCATCGGACACACCGGACGCGGCTCGTTCCTGGTGGTCACCGCCGTCAACGCACTGCGCGCGCTGCCCACGCTCGGGGTGCTGCTGCTCGGGGTGCTGCTGTGGGGACTCGGCCTGCTGCCACCCACGATCGCGCTGATGCTCCTGGGGATCCCACCCCTGCTGGCCGGCACCTACGCCGGGATCGCCAATGTGGACCCGAAGGTGGTCGACGCTGCGCGGTCGATGGGCATGACCGAACGGCGGGTGCTGACCCGCGTCGAGGTGCCCAACGCGCTGCCGCTGATCCTGGGGGGACTGCGCACGGCCACTCTGCAGATCGTCGCCACAGCAACCGTGGCCGCCTACGCCAGCCTGGGCGGGCTGGGCCGGTATCTGATCGACGGCATCAAAGTGCGACAGTTCTACCTCGCGCTGGTCGGTGCGCTGCTGGTGACGGTGCTGGCACTGCTGCTCGACGGACTGCTGGCCATGGCGGTGTGGGCGTCGGTACCCGGGACCGGACGTTTGCGACGGCGGCTGCCGCAACCCCTGCTCGACGACGAGGTGGCCCTGGAGTCACCAACCCGTCGGCGGACTCCGGACTACAGCGGCGACGAGACTTCCCCTACGGTGGAAGGGTGGTGACAGCAGCCGAAGGTGCCGGCGCGAAGACGTGGCCCGCCGTTTTGACCTGGCGCTCGCACGACGGCGGGCGCATCGAATCGGCCCGGGTTGCGTTAACGGGCAACCGGATAAAGGCCCACGGCCGGATCGTCGCCGCGGCCTCGGCCGCTCACCCCGCGTTCAGCGCCTCCTATGACCTGGTGACCGACGACAGCGGTGCCACCAAGCGGTTGTCGCTCAACGTGAGCCTCGCCGAACGGGAACGTCAGGTGTCGATCGCCCGCGACGAGGAGAACATGTGGCTCATCACCGACCACGAGGGTGATTCGCGGGAGGCCTATGAGGGCGCGATGGACGTCGACATGGTGCTCAGCCCCTTCTTCAATGCGCTGCCGATCCGCCGGGCGGGGCTGCACCGCACAACTGAGACGGTGACGATTCCGGTGGTCTACGTGTACCTGCCCGACCTGACGATCACCGCGGCCGAGATCACCTACACCGGGTTGGGCGGTGGCGCGATCAAGCTGCATTCTCCCGTTGCCGATACCACGATCGTCGTCGACGACGACGGTTTCATCGTCGACTATCCGGGCCTGGCAGAGCGGATCTGATCACCGCGCCGGCCCGTCCGGCGGCCGCCAGTTCCTCGCGCCAGTTCTCCTCGCCGAGTGCGATGGTGACGATGTCCGGCCGGGAGAAGCTCTCGAACCGGACCCGTGCGGCATGCCCGGCGTCGACCAGTTCTGCGACCGAGCCCTTGTCCACCAGCGACGCCCGTGCGTGTTGAAGCAACTTCAGCGCATGGTCGAGGGTCGGGATGAGCTGATCGGCGTTGGCCTCGCACATGGCGCGAACCAGGTCGGGGGCACTGCCGGCCACCCGGGTGCCGTCCCGGAACGACCCGGCCGCCAGAGCGAATGCCAGTGGCACCTCGCCGGCGGTCGCGGCCAGCGCCTCGGCCAGTAGATGCGGCAGGTGCGAGATCGCGGCCGCGGCGGCGTCGTGCTCATTGGACTTCGCCGGCACAACCACCCCTCCGCAGTCCAGGGCGAGCTGCGTGACCTCTGCCCAGATCTGCGCGTCGACGTGCTCGTCGACGCTGAGCACCCACGGCGCCCCGCTGAACAACCCGGCCGCACCCGCGGCCCAGCCGGAGTGCGCGGTGCCGGCCATCGGATGGCCGCCGACGTAGCGGTCAAGCAGGCCGGCGGAACGCACCTGTTCCAGCACGGCGCCTTTGACACTGATGACGTCGGTCAGCGGACATTCGGCGGCCAGTTGCCGGACGTGGCCCAACAACTGCCCGACGGCCGGCATCGGGACGGCCAGCACGATCAGCGCCCGGCGCTCGGCCGCCCACGTCAGCGCTTCGGTGATATCGGTGGTCGCGGCGAATCCGTCGTTCTGTGCGCCGCGGGCACCGTCCGGGGAGCGGTTGTAGCCGAAAGCCTCCCGACCGGCCGCGACCGCGGCGCGCATCACCGATCCGCCGATGAGACCGAGGCCGAGCACACACACTGGTGTTTTCGTCACGTTTCCAGGTTGGCATACGCGGCCGTGACGGGTGGAGCGGGCGCTGGTCAACCCGGCCGCTCAGCGACTAGCGTATGCGGCCATGGCAGGACAGCGCGCGGAGCGGGGACCGGGGTCCCCGGGCCCTGAATCGGGTTCCGCGGACACCCCGTACGGCTTTGCCGTCGCGGTGGTGCGCGAGAACGCCACCTGGAGCTGCTCGCCGCTGAGCGCCAAGGCGCTCAGCAGTTTGTCGGCCGCAGAGACCGAGTTGCGTGAATTGCGAAGCGCCGGTGCGGTATTCGGCCTACTCGACGTCGATGACGAATTCTTCCTTATCGTGCGCCCCGCTCCCTCGGGAACCAGGCTGCTGCTGTCCGACGCCACCGCCGCCCTGGACTACGACATCGCCGCCGAGGCGCTGGAGAAGCTGGACGCCGACATCGCGGCGGAGGATCTCGAGGACAGCGACCCGTTCGAGGAGGGGGATCTCGGCGTGCTGGCCGACGTCGGACTGCCCGACGCGGTGCTCAGCGTGATCCTGTCGGAGACCGACCTCTACGCCGACGAGCAACTCGGCCGCATCGCCCGGGAGATGGGCTTCGCCGAGGAGTTGTCGGCTGTGCTCGACCGCCTCGATCGGTGACCGCCAGCGACGATGCCGCAGGCGCAGCCAAGGAGGAGGAGTGGCGCAACGAATCCGCGGACGAGTCCCTGATCCGGGCGGCCATCGCCGCCGCGCGCCAGGCCGGCCCCGACGATGTCCCCATCGGCGCGGTGGTGATCGACGCCGATGGGGTGGAACTGGCCCGGGCCGCCAATTCCCGTGAAGCGCTGGGCGACCCGACCGCACACGCCGAGATCCTGGCGCTGCGGGCGGCTGCCCGCATCCACGGCGACGGCTGGCGGCTGGAAGGCTCCACCCTGGCGGTCACGGTGGAGCCGTGCACCATGTGTGCCGGTGCGCTGGTGATGGCCCGGGTCGCGCGGGTGGTGTTCGGGGCCTGGGAGCCCAAGACCGGAGCGGTTGGCTCACTGTGGGACGTAGTGCGCGACCGGCGCCTGACCCACCGGCCCCAGGTGCGCGGCGGCGTGCTGGCGCAGGACTGTGCGGCCCTGCTCGATGCGTTTTTCGCCGTTCATCGCGATTTGGGCTAGCCGGGGCCGGACCGTAAGATTCGCGGCGGTGGCGTGTCCGAGCGGCCTAAGGAGCACGCCTCGAAAGCGTGTGACGGGT
>JBAXUD010000323.1:0-4199 GCA_037129875.1 Mycobacteriaceae bacterium | reverse complement strand
GGTCATCGACACCCCGGCCGGACGCCGGGTGGATCCGGAGGTGTACTGCAGATAGGCGATCTTCGGAGCGTCGTCGCCCGGCACCGGTGCGTTCGACGGCGAGATGAAGTCAAGGGCGTCGATCTCGATGACCCGCGGGGGTCGCTGCGCGGACTGCGCCTGGGTGTACTTGCGTACTTCGTCGACGACTGCGGAGGTGGTCAGCACGGCCACGGGCATGCTATCGCCCATCGCCCCGGCCACCCGCTCGTCGTGCTGACCCGGTTGCGGCACCGACAGCGGCACGGCGATGAACCCGGCCCGGATCGCCCCGAGAAAGCCGACCACGTACTCCAGACCCTGCGGAGCCAGCACCACCACCCGATCACCGGGTGAACCCAGCTTGGCCAGCGCCTCGGCGACCACCTCGACCTGGTCTCGAAGCTCCGACCAGGTCAGGTGATACGCCACCCCGGCCGGGTCGGACTCATAGTCGTAGAACGTGTACGCGGTGTCGTCGGGCTGCTGGTCGGCCCTGAGCTCGATCAGCTCGGGAATCGTCGTCTGGGTCATAGGTCGTCCACCCGGTTGAACTGGCCCGACTGGTACAGCTGCAGAGAAGACTTCCGGCGCACCTTGCCGCTCGTCGTGATCGGAAGCGAACGCGGACCCACGAACATCGCATCCGCCACCCGGACCCCGTGGTCGCGCGAAACAGCCGCAGTGACAAGCTGTTTCATGGCGGCCAGCCGGGCCGGATCAGACTCCTTGACTTCGGCGATCACGATGAGCTTCTCGGTGGTGTCTTCAGTGACCGCGACCGCGGCCACCCGGCCCCCGCTGACTCCGGCGACGGTGGCTTCGATGTCATCGGGATAGTGATTACGCCCGTCGACGATCAGCAGATCCTTGAGCCGCCCGATGATGAACAACTCGCCCTCGAACATCACCGCGAGATCCCCGGTCCGCAACCACCGGCCCCCCGGCGTGCCTTCAGTGGTCTGTGCCAGCTGACCGTTGAACGTCTTCTCGGTCGCCTCCGGATTGCGCCAATACCCCGCTCCGACCTGATCGCCCTGCATCCAGAGCTCGCCCACCGCACCGGCCGGCTTCTCCAGCAGCGTCTCGGGATCCACGACCCGAAGCTCGCAGGTTCGCGGCGTTCCGGCGGTCACCAGTTCCGTGCCGCCCTCAGCGCACACCTCCGCGTGCCCGGCCGCCAGCTTCTCGGTATCGAAACGCACCATCGTCGGTGGCCGGCCGCCGGCCGACGTCACCACGAACACCGCCGCCTCGGCCATCCCCAAGGTCGGCCGCATCGACGAATCCGTTAGACGGAACGGGCCGAACCGCTCGGCGAACCGCCGCACGGTCGAGGCGTGGACCCGCTCACCGCCGTTGATCATGACCAGTACCTGACTCAGATCAAGCCCCTCCAGATCGGCATCGGCGCAGCGGCGCGCGGCGACGTCGAAGGCGAAGTTCGGCCCGGCGGTGATCACGCTGGGGTGTGCGGCCATCTGTTGGATCCATCGCACCGGCTTCTGCATGAACGCCACCGGACTCATCAACACCCCCGGCCGGCCCGTGCAGAGCGGGAAGAACACCCCCAGGATCAATCCCATGTCGTGGTACAACGGCGCCCAGCACATGATGGTCAGGTCCTCCGGCATCCCGTCAAGGTGCTCGAAGTATTCGGTGACGCACTGGTCGATGTTGACGATGGCGTTGCGGTGGGTGATCTCCACTCCGGCCGGGGCCCGGGTCGAGCCCGACGTGTACTGCAGGTACGCGACCTTCGGGTAAGCCTCCACCGCAGGGGGTTTCGCCGGGGAATCGAAGTCCAGGGCGTCCACTTCGATCACCCGCGGCTGCCGCTGGGTGGTCTGCGCCTGGGCGTAGGTGCGTACGTCGTCGACGGTCGCGGACGTGGTCAGGACGGCGACCGGGGAGCAGTCCTGCAGCACACTGACGATCCGATCGTCGTGCTGACCCGGTTGCGGCACCGAGAGCGGCACCGCGATGAAACCGGCACGGATCGCCCCGAGAAAGCCGACCACGTACTCCAGACCCTGCGGAGCCACCACCAGCGCCCGCTCGCCCGGTGCACCCAGCTTGGCCAGCGCCCCGGCGACCACCTCGACCCGGTCCCGAAGCTCCGACCAGGTCAGACTTTCGGCCACCCCGGCGGGGTCGGACTCGTAGTCGACGAACGTGTAGGCGGTGTCGTCGGGCTGCTCGTCCGCCCTGAGCTCGATCAGCCCGGGGATCGTCGTCTGGCTCACCATGAGGAAACCTTTCCTTCGCTATCTAGGACGTGGCTGTCTAGGACGTGTCTGTCTAGGACGCCGACTCGACGGTGTCGAACAGGGAATCCAGCACGCTTCCGGCCGATTCCTCATCGGCGTCCTCGTCATCGCCCGCCATTCCCGGCACCAGCCGGATGGCGAGGTAGTCGGCGAAACTCGTGATGGTGGGGTGGTTGAACAGCATCGTGGCCGACAGCGGGATTCCGACGAACTGCTCGAGCTGTCGCCGTATCGATATCGCCATCACCGAGTTGAGGCCCATCTCCGCGAACGGCAGATCCACCTCCACCTGATCTTCGGGGATGCGCAGTTCGCCGGCCAGGATGGCCCGCAACCCCGCGTGGAGTTCAGCCTTGAGTTCCTCGGGAGACATCAGCGACCACGCCAGAGTCGGTGCGGCGATCTGACTGGCGGCGCCGGCCGAGTCGGCCGCCTGCATCGGAGCCATCACCACCTGGGCCGCGTCATACCGGCTGGCGTACTCCCATGCCGCGGAGGCCTCCGCCGGCCGGACCGGACGCGATCCCGCACGCTCGAGCTCGTCGACGACGATCTGGACGTCCTTGCCCAGCCCGAGGCCCTCCCAGACCACCCAGTCCAGGCTGACGGTGTTGTCACCCTGCTGATGACGCGCCCGGGCCAGCGCGTCGAGGTAGGCGTTGCCCGCCGCGTAGGCGGCCTGTCCGGGAACGCCGAACACCGACCCGGCCGAGGCGATGAAGTACAGGAAGTCCAGGGCGCCCGGCGGGAAGGCCTCGTGCAACACCGCAGCACCGGCGATCTTCGGCCACACGGTCTGCCGGACCCGGTCGGGTTCGAGATCGGTCAGCAGCTGGCCTTCGGTGATGCCGGCGGCGTGGATCACGCCGCGGATCGGCGCGGCGCCCCCGTCCTCCCGCTTGGCCAGCATCGCCCGCATCGCCTCCGGCGAACCGGAGTCGATGGCGATGGTCTCCACGGACACGCCGCGGCGTTCCAGCCCGCGGATCGCGGCGAGCCGGCGCCGCGTTGCCGGGTCGGCGTCCGCGTCACGTCCGGACGGCAACCCGGTCCGGCCGAGCAGCACGAGACGACGCGCGCCGCGCTGGGCGAGCCAGCCGGCCATCAGCAAGCCGAGATCACCGAGTCCGCCGGTGATCAGGTAGGCCCCGTCGGGCCGACACCGCAGCGCGGGCCGCACGGGCGCTCCGGGGAAGGCAGCCAGGCCGGACTTCAGCAGGGTGCCGTCGCGCAGCAGCAGCACCGACGTCGTCGGCGTGTTCAGAATCTCCGACAGGGTGCCGGCGCAATCCCCGGTGTCGTCTGCCGGCCCGATGTCCACCAGGCCGCCCCACAGCTGGGGCTGCTCGGCTCCGATGACGCCGGCCAGCGCCCACAGGCAGCTCTGCCGCCGGGATTCCTCGGAGAGGGCCTCGTTGACCCCGCGGGTGAGGATCCACAGCGTCGCAGGATTGCGGGGATCGCGATCGACCAACTGCGAGACGATGTCACCGACTTCGCAGACCAGCCGGGCGGCCACCTCGACGTCGGTCTCGGAGGTGTCCGGATCGGGCACGTAGATGACGTAGCGGGCATCGCTCGCGCCGGCGGCCGGGTGTCCGAGGCCGCTGAACCGGTCGCGCAGTGCCTGCGCGGCGTCGGCGTCGCCGAGTACCGCCACGGAGCCGGTCGTGCCGACGGCAGCGTCGGCGCCGAGCTCCCACGGCTGCCAGTCGATCACGTGGGCGACCGTGCTGGGGTCGGCGGACGGGGTGAACCCGTGCACCGTCTGGTAGCGGACCCCGCGCACCTCGACGCAGGTCTGCCGATCGGCGGTCGCAACGACGATGTCGACGACGAGATCGTCGTCCGCTCCCTCGCGGCGCCGGACCTCGATCACACCCCGGGGCTCACCGGGCTCCTCCGCGCAGA
>JBAXUD010000322.1:0-4230 GCA_037129875.1 Mycobacteriaceae bacterium | reverse complement strand
TGGAGGTCCGATGAGCGGAGCGAAGAGGACAAATCAGGTGGAGGCTCGATGAGCGTGAATGTCGTCCGCAACGGACCGGTGACGACCGTCATCCTGGACCGTCCGCATGCCCGCAACGCGGTCGACGGACCGACCGCACTCGCACTTCATGATGCGTTCGAGCAGTTCGACCGCGATGACTCCGCCTCGGTTGCGGTGCTGTGGGGCGATCACGGAACATTTTGTGCCGGTGCTGATCTCAAAGCGATCGGAACAGCCGACTCCAACCCGACCCACCGCGTCCGGACTGAGTCCGATGTCGCCGGCGCTGCGGCTCCGGAGTCTGATGTCGCCGGCCCTGCGGCTCCGGAGTCTGATGTCGCCGGCGCTGCGGCTCCGGGCCCCATGGGCCCCACCCGGATGGTGTTGTCCAAGCCGGTGATCGCCGCGGTCAGTGGCTACGCCGTCGCCGGTGGTCTGGAACTGGCACTGTGGTGCGACTTGCGGGTGGCCGAGGAGGACGCCGTCTTCGGGGTGTTCTGCCGGCGTTGGGGTGTGCCGCTGATCGACGGCGGCACCGTGCGGCTGCCGCGGCTGATCGGGCACAGCCGGGCGATGGACCTGATCCTCACCGGCCGGCCCGTCGATGCGCAGGAGGCACTGGCCATCGGCCTGGCCAATCGCGTCGTGCCGAAGGGCGCCGCGCGTCAGGCCGCCGAGGAACTGGCCGCCGAACTGGCCCGCGCCCCGCAGGGCTGCCTGCGTGCCGACCGGCTCTCCGCACTGCACCAGTGGGGGCACTCGGAAATAGACGCCCTGGATTTCGAGTTCGGCAGTCTGTCGACGGTGGCCGCCGAATCCCTCGCCGGTGCACGGCGGTTCGCCGACGGCGCCGGCCGCCACGGAGCGCCGGCCTGACGATCAGACCGCCCGCGCCATTACCTCCATGCAGCACCGGTAGCGCTCGGCGGCGGCGTAGTGGATCGGCTTGAAACCGGTTTGTTCGAGGAGTCCGTACAACCGCTGCCGGGAGAAGTTGTGATAGTGCTCGATCTCGATCGCATAGGGGTTGTTCCCGATGGAGTTCCAGTAATGCCACAGGGGCGCACCGGCGTTCGGCATCGAGATCAGCAGTACCCCCGAATCTTTGATCAGCGATCGGGCCGAACGCAAGGACTCGATTGGGAAGGGTTCGTGCTCGACGACGTCGGCCATGCTGATCACGGCGGGCTTCTGCTGGAATGTGACATTCGCCGCGGCCGAACCGAGCGTTCCGTAGTAGGCCGGGATGCCGACGTTGACCAGGTCGTCGACGTTCTGCTTGCGCAGGTCGATCCCGAAGACGCTGAATCCGAACTCCAGTGCCGTCATCAACAGCGACCCGTTGCCGAAGCCGACGTCGAGCCATAGCCGGTCATCGGGCATGCCGATCGCCTCCACCACGCGTTGAACCATTTTCGCGGAAACGTTCCGATGGCGTTCGATGTCCACTCCGACGATCTGCTCGGTGTGGGTGCTCGAGAACAGGATGTTCAGGGCGGCGTCGGTGAAATAGCCATTAGAGAACAAATGCCCACAGCCAAGGCATTCCATCCAGATGATGAACGGTTCCAAGGGCTCATGCCATCGATCGTGTGCCCTGCAGTCCACCCTGGCGAGTTCCCGGAAGTCGGTCGACTGGCACAGCGGACAGGCCGTGTAGAGGATTCTCTCGTTCTCCATTTTTCCGTCCCCTCGAGGAAGCTAACCCTGTTTGATCCGGTTCCCGGAGCCCTGGTCGTTGACGTCGGGCTCACCGGACTTGTAGCTGACGATGTTATTCAGTCCCACCACCGACAACTCGCCGTCGACCCGCTCAAAGGTGATTTTGTTGTCGGCGCCGCCGATGCTGACCGACGCGCAGGTGCCGGTGACCTTCAGAGTGTTGTTCGAGCCGCCGACGTTCAGCGACTTGCCCTGGCCGCAGTCGATGTCGGTGGTGGTCCCGAACGACCCGTAGTTGATGGTGTTGCCCACCTCGACCTGCGTGCCCTGCTTGCCGCCGCCGGACCCGCACCCGGCCGCGCCCAGGATCAGCGCGAGGGCGGTCAGCACTGCGGAGTGGCGCTTGGGCATGAGCCTTCTTTCCGGGAGGTCTTGTTTCTACCCTGCATTAGAGTTTGACGCGGCAAGAGGAGGCGACATCCCATGACAACCCGGGCCAAGTCGCCCAAGCTCAGTCGCGAGGCCATCGTCAATGCCGCATTGACCTTCCTCGACAGGGAGGGCTGGGAAGCCCTGACGATCAACGCACTGGCCACCCAGCTGGGCACCAAGGGCCCGTCGCTGTACAACCACGTCGACAGTCTCGAGGACCTGCGGCGAACCGTGCGGATGCGGGTGATCGACGACATCCTGCAGATGCTCAGCACCGTCGGGGCCGGCCGCACCCGCGACGACGCGGTGATGGCGATGGCCAGCGCCTACCGCAGCTACGCCCATCACCATCCCGGCCGCTACTCGGCCTTCACCCGGATGCCGCTCGGCGGCGACGACCCCCAATTCACCTCGGCCTCCCACGCTGCCGCGGCACCGGTGATCAACGTGCTGGCCTCCTACGGCCTGGACGGCGAGGCCGCGTTCTACGGCGCTCTGGAGTTCTGGGCCGCGTTGCACGGTTTCGTCCTGCTGGAGATGACCGGAGTGATGGCATCGGGCGTCATGGGCCCCGCCAGGGTCGACACCGACGCGGTGTTTTCCGACATGGTGCTGCGGCTGGCCACCGGCATGGCTGCGCGCGACGGCCGTTCCGGTGGCACCTGACCTGCGGTAAGCGCCTTGGCGCGCGGTTTTGGAGGGGAGTGGTCTCCCTGGTATCGTGACAGTCCGTGCCTGGCCGACAGGTGCGCGCCACCGTGCCCGTCGGGCCACTTCGCATGTCTTGGAGCATCAGGAAATGCATGGACTTCCGCGGTGCGACCATGTGCGACACGCCCGGCTGCGGGTAAGCAGCGGGGCCAAAACTGCAGTACACAGACCTGATAAACGCCGATGACGACGAGATGAGAGAAAACCGGTAATGCCAACCATTCAGCAGCTGGTCCGCAAGGGTCGCCGCGACAAGATCGCCAAGGTGAAGACCGCGGCACTCAAGGGAAGCCCGCAGCGCCGCGGCGTGTGCACCCGCGTGTACACCACCACCCCGAAGAAGCCGAACTCGGCACTTCGCAAGGTCGCGCGCGTCAAGCTGACCAGTGCTGTCGAGGTCACCGCATACATCCCCGGTGAGGGTCACAACCTCCAGGAGCACTCGATGGTCCTGGTCCGCGGCGGCCGTGTGAAGGACCTGCCGGGCGTTCGCTACAAGATCATCCGCGGATCCCTGGACACCCAGGGTGTGAAGAACCGCAAGCAGGCGCGCAGCCGCTACGGCGCGAAGAAGGAGAAGAGCTAATGCCCCGCAAGGGACCCGCTCCCAAACGTCCTCTGGTCAACGACCCGGTTTACGGGTCGCAGCTGGTCACCCAGCTGGTCAACAAGGTTCTGCTGCACGGAAAGAAGTCGCTGGCCGAGCGCATCGTCTACGGCGCTCTCGAGCAGGCCCGTGACAAGACCGGCACCGACCCGGTCGTCACCCTCAAGCGGGCGATGGACAACGTCAAGCCGAGCCTCGAGGTGCGCAGCCGCCGAGTCGGCGGCGCCACCTATCAGGTGCCCGTCGAGGTGCGGCCGGAGCGGTCCACCACGCTGGCGCTGCGCTGGCTGGTGAGCTTCTCCAAGGCCCGCCGGGAGAAGACCATGATCGAGCGGCTGGCCAACGAGATCCTCGACGCCAGCAACGGCCTGGGTGCCGCGGTCAAGCGCCGCGAGGACACCCACAAGATGGCTGAGGCCAACCGGGCATTCGCGCACTACCGCTGGTGACCGTCGCAGCTTCGCTGTGACGGGCCCGCGAAGCGGGCAGGACACGACAAGAACAGCCTTTAGTACAAACCACTTCCCGGAGGGAATCCCGTGGCACAGGACGTGTTGACCGACCTCAACAAGGTCCGCAACATCGGCATCATGGCGCACATCGACGCCGGTAAGACGACGACGACCGAGCGCATCCTCTACTACACCGGTATCAGCTACAAGATCGGTGAGGTGCACGACGGCGCCGCCACCATGGACTGGATGGAGCAGGAGCAGGAACGCGGTATCACCATCACCTCCGCGGCCACCACCTGTTTCTGGAATGACAACCAGATCAACATCATTGACACCCCGGGC
>JBAXUD010000321.1:0-4240 GCA_037129875.1 Mycobacteriaceae bacterium | reverse complement strand
AAGTGAAGGCTCGGTGCCGGCGAGCGCGCTGGTTACATCTCGTCAGCATCGGCGAGGATGACAGCATGCAGCTACCGCAGCGCCTGGCCCGGTTCAACCGGTATGTCACCAATCCCGTGCAACGCCTCTGGTCGGGATGGGCGCCGATGATGGGCATCCTTGAACACGTCGGACGCCGTTCGGGCCGGGTCTACCGGACTCCGCTGACCGTGTTCTCCACCGATGACGGGGTGGCCATCCTGTTGACCTACGGCCCGGACCGGGACTGGCTGAAGAACCTCAACGCCGCCGGCGGCGGCCGACTGCGTCGGCATGGCCGGACCGTCCCCGTCCGCGATCCTCGGGTGGTGACCAGGGATCAGGCGGCCGTGCACGTCACCGGATTTGGCCGCCGGGTGTTTCCGAAGCTGCCGTTCGAAAACGCGCTACTGCTCACCCGGGGCGAGTGATCTGGGTAGCTTGCGGAACGGGGCTTCTCGATCCCAAGGCCGGCGATGTGCTCTCCCCCTGCGCCCGTTGCTCATAACGCGGCTTCATCGTGCGCTTAGCAGCGCAGAACGCTTGCGACCCAGGAGAACCCGAGTCCGCTGGCCGCGAGGATCGCCAGCTTTCCTTCGGGCAAGAGCCCTTTGCGATGGGCCATCGCCAGTGTGAAGAGGGAGTCGGCGGGGCCCATATGCCCGTATTCGTCCAGAGAGATGTAGGTGTGGTCCAGGGGCATCCCGATGGTCTCGAGGATGTGTTCCCGCAACGACACCTTGACCTGGTTCATCAAGATGTATTCCATCTCGGCCAGTTCATGCCCGCAACGCTCGACCGCTCGGTTGATCACCGAGACATACTCTTTGAGGTACACGCGGTTGATCAGGTCCGCGAAGACGTCGGCGTCCACACGCACGTACGCCCGATCCCATTCGTCGAACTCTTTGGTGAAGGGCTGGCGGGTACCGCCCACATCGATGCGAAGCAGATCGCCCAAATCGCCGTCGGTGTGCTCGGCGAAGCTGAGCAGTTGGTAGCGCGGATGATCACGCCGAAGCACGACGGCCGCAGCGCCATCGCCGAAGTACAGCAGCGGCTGACACTCCGGGATCTCGGCGGAGACGATGCGGCTCAACGTATCTGCGCACACGACGAGCGCATTGTTCACCGAGGGATCGCGATCCATCATCCCCGCGGCGACGTTGCAGGCCAGCACGCCGCCGGCACAGCCGTTGCGGATCTCGAACGAATACGCGTGGTGGCAGCCGAGTTCGCGGACGATCGCGGTCGACGGGCACCAGTTCCGATAGTCGTAGTCGCCACCGGAGACGAAGATGACGAGGTCGAGGTCCTCGCCTTTGAGGCCGGCCTCGGCCAAGGCTTCTCGTGCCGCGGCCAGGCCCATGGTCGAGGGGTGTTCGTCGTCGTTGGCGACGTGAACGTAGTCGAAGCCGATCCCGCGGGTGAACCGTTCGACCGGAACGCCTGCCCGCCGCGCCAACTCCTCCGAGGAGATGCGACCCTCGGGCGCGTAGGTGCCGAAGCCGACGATTCCTGCGACGGCGTTTCCCTGATGACGATCGCGCTCGTTCAGCACAGCTGCTGCCTAGCGTGACTGCAAGCGGATGATCGGCAGTTCGCGGTCAGTCTTTTCCTGGTACTCCGCGAAACGCTTGGACACGGCGGTGATCTGCCGCCAGGCGGCATCCCGTGCCGGGCCGTGAAGTTGTTCGGCGATAACGGATTCGCTCCGTCCACCGAACTCGATCGACACCCGCTCGGGGTGCGCAGCGAGGTTGTAATACCAACTCGGGTTCTTCGCAGCACCGGCATAAGAAGCAACGATCAACCAGCTGCCGTCATCGGCAGGAAAATACGCAAGCGGTGTCTTGCGCTCAAGGCCGCTCTTACTACCCACCGTCGTCAACACCAGGGACGGCAACTCGCCGAACTTCCCGGTCTTACGGATTCGACCCGCTGAGTATTTGTTGAACAGTTTGAGGAAGCTTCTGAACACGTTCGGCTGAGAAACCCCACGACTGCCGCTGGGGGTGTTGAAGCTCATTTCGGACCTGCCCCTATCCGGACGGCGTTGGTATGCCTCCGAAACCTACCCCGGCATGACCTGCGCACGCCCTGGTTGCGACGCGTCTACTTGGTCGGGCTTTTCTTGTTCGGCTTTTTTCTTCCGGCGGACGCTCGGGTCTTGGGTCCGTCGATCGGTGCCATCTCTGACGTGAAGTCAAGGCCCGCAATGCCATTGTCGTCAATGGCTGCTTGTTCCTCGACGATGAATCGGTGGTTCAACGCGGCGGCAACGGCCACGTACGCGCGGATCTCCCCGTTGAACCCCTGCTCTATTCGGCTGACCAGCTGTCGTGAAACCCCGGCTCGCTGCCCCACATCGCTCTGAGTCAAATACGCCTTGACGCGGGCGATCCGCAGCTGGTCACCGATCCGCTCTAGCTGTTCCTCCACATCATCGGACATGGGAGTCACGTCACCATCACCGGCCGGAATAATAAGCTGACAGCAGGTGCGCTTGCCATAACAGATTGTTGTGTTACCATTCCATTTAGTCATCGTAACGTAACACCTGAGAGGAACCCCTCACATGACATCACCGCAGAACCCCGAGACCGAGCTTCAAATCGACCTCCAACAAGCCGCAAGCGACGGGATTTTTCCGTTGCGAGTTTCCACTTCCGAGCCGTGCCAGAGCTGCTCTGCCACCGTTCACCCGGGCCGCAAGTCGACGGTATGCCCCTGCTGCAATGGCCAGCTGTCCTTGCCGATGGAGAGCGCGAGCATGAGCGGTGCATCCGGGTTCTGCGGGGAATGCACGATCTGCCAAGGAGCTGGCCGGAAATTTGATAACCAGTGCGACGAGTGCAATGGCTCCGCACTGACCATTGCGACGCGCACGATCCGAGTGCGGATCCCCGCCGGCGCGAAAGACGGTCAACGCCTGCGGTTGCCGCACCAGGGGGTCGCCTCAGGACGGCCCGGCGCCGAAGCCAGCGATCTTTACGTCACAGTCAAGGTGGGCTGCTCCTCGGGCGGTACAACTCCAGGCTCTCGTGTCGCCCTTGGCAGCGAAGGTGTCAAGGACGTGGACGCCGTGCGCAGCCTGTGGTCAGCAGTCCGAGCGAACGTGCGTCAGCTCAGCCGGACCATCGACGTGATGCTGGCGGGAGCGACCGTCCACGCAGTGGAGAACCGCACGCTGATCCTGCGCCACAATTCGGACCCACTAGCCAAGCGGCTCAACGAGCCCATCTCCCCTAACCTCTATCGCGCTTGATCCGCGGGTGACTACGGTCCTCAGCACTCGCAGCCGAGGCCGTCCCCGTCGCGGTCAAGCTTCGACTGGTACTTGTCACTACTCGACGGGATGTCGCAGTCGCCGTTCTGCTTGGCCTGGGTGCAGTTGGCGTACGGAGCGGCCTGCGCCGGGGCCGACGACGCCAGGGCCATCGGAGCGCCAACAGCCAGACCCGCCAGGACAGATGCAATTACCTTCTTCACGGATTCCCCATCACGACGTGTGTACTTCAGCCGGCTTCCTGCCGCTGGTCCTCATTGTTGGTCGAGAGAAGCCGTGCGAGAGCAGGTAGAGGGCTACCTGAATTCCCACGGAAAGCGCCTCGGGCACTACCTATTCGAGTCGATTAGCGGCTCTACCAGCGCAATTTCTACCAACGGCCTAATATTTCCGCTCGTGGGGCAATGGCCATTGACCGGTCGCGGCGAAGAGATGAATGTCCTCGCCGGGATGCTTGACGATGTCAGCAGCCCCACCGCTCTAGTCATCGCCGGCGGTGCCGGGATCGGCAAGACCCGGCTAGCGCGCGAGACTGCCGCCGTGGCTGAACGACAGGGTTGGGTCGTCCGGTACGTACAAGGAACCGCCGCAGCGCAGGCCATTCCCTTGGGGCCTTTTGCCCAGTGGATTGACCAACTCGATGACCAACCGTTGACCGTCGTCAGTTCGATCATCACCGCAGTCACCGCCTCACCGGAGAACCATCCGGTGTTGATCGTCGTCGACGACGCCCAGCTGCTCGATGATCTGTCGGCGTTCGTCCTTCACCAACTTGTCCAACGACGCCTGGCCACTGTCATCGCGACGCTTCGCACCGGGGAGACGTTGCCGAAGTCGCTGACCGAGTTGTGGAAAGACGGCCATCTTCGGCGCCTCGATCTGCAGCCGCTGTCGCGTCAACAGTGCAGCGCGCTTCTCGACAGCGCACTGGGA
>JBAXUD010000320.1:0-4287 GCA_037129875.1 Mycobacteriaceae bacterium | reverse complement strand
TCGACTATGGACAGTAGTAGGTCGGGCGGCCGCGCGGTAGAGAAGGGCCGCCATCTGGCGCGGAGCCGTGCCACGGACGGCCGCGGTGGGCCCGGACATACAGATATTTCCGCCGCTGTCAACCCCCGCCGTTCTGCCGTGGTGCCCCTGACCTGCACCGTTGATCTACACGCGTGTCGGTCCCGTGCTAACATTGGGAGGTGAAAGGGGCTCGAATCTGATGATTTTTAAGGTCGGAGACACCGTTGTCTATCCACACCACGGTGCTGCATTGATCGAAGCGATCGAAACCCGGACCATCAAGGGCGAACAACGAGAATATCTCGTCCTGAAGGTCGCCCAGGGGGATCTGACCGTTCGAGTTCCTGCGGACAACGCAGAGTACGTCGGCGTGCGTGACGTGGTCGGCCAGGAGGGTCTGGACAAGGTCTTCCAGGTCCTGCGTGCCCCGCACACCGAGGAACCCACCAACTGGTCGCGTCGCTACAAGGCCAACCTGGAAAAGCTGGCCTCCGGTGACGTCAACAAGGTCGCCGAGGTTGTTCGTGACCTGTGGCGCCGTGATCAGGAACGCGGTCTGTCGGCTGGCGAGAAGCGGATGCTGGCGAAGGCGCGGCAGATCCTGGTGGGTGAGCTGGCGCTGGCCGAGAACACCGACGATGCCAAGGCCTCGACCATTCTCGACGAGGTTCTGGCCGCCGCCTCCTGACAGCCGTTTAGGCGAACGGTGTCCGAAACGGTTGCGATCGTCTCTGCGGCCGGCTCCGGCGAGCGGCTGGGGGCGGGCATTCCCAAGGCTTACGTTGAGCTCTGTGGGCGGACCATGCTCGAGCACGCGGTCGACGGCCTACTCGATTCCGGTGTGATCGATCGCGTTGTAGTGGCCGTGCCGGTCGATCGGGTCGCTGAGACCACGACACTGCTCGACGGGCGTGCCCTCGTCGTCGCTGGAGGTGCCCAGCGCCACGACAGCGTGCGCCTTGCCCTCGATCGCGTCGGTAATCCAGAGTTCGTCGTCGTCCACGATGCCGCTCGTCCGCTGACGCCTGTCGAGCAGATCCGCCGGGTGGTGGCTGCTCTTGCCGCCGGACTGCGCGCCGTTGTTCCCGTTCTGCCCGTCGTCGACACCATCAAAGCCGTCGATGCCAACGGGGTCGTGTTGGGGACACCGGAACGGTCCGGATTGCGGGCTGTTCAGACGCCCCAGGGCTTTTCCGTCGATGTGTTGCGCACGGCCTATGCGCGCGCCGGATCCGCAGCCGTCACCGATGACGCATCCCTGGTGGAGAACCTCGGCATTCCGGTGCATACCGTCGCCGGCGATCCGTTGGCGTTCAAAGTGACCACGCCGCTGGATCTTCGGCTCGCGCGGGCGGTGCTGGAGTCGTGACGCTGCCGCGGGTCGGTGTGGGCACCGACGTGCACCCCATCGAAGTCGGCCGGCCGTGCTGGTTGCTGGGACTGCTGTTCGAGGGCGCTGACGGGTGTTCCGGACATTCCGATGGCGATGTCGCGGTGCATGCGCTCTGCGATGCACTTCTCTCGGCGTCCGGTCTCGGTGACCTCGGGGCCGTCTTCGGCGTCGATCAGCCGCAGTGGCGCGGCGTGACCGGGGCGCAGATGCTCGCGCACATCCGCGATTTGCTCAGCAAGAGCGGATTCTCCGTCGGCAATGCGGCGGTCCAGGTGATCACCAATCGCCCGAAGGTCGGGCCGCGTCGCGACGAGGCCCAGCGGCTGCTCTCCGATCTGCTCGGGGCGCCGGTCTCGGTGTCGGCCACCACGACAGACGGCCTCGGGCTGACCGGCCGGGGCGAGGGTATGGCCGCGGTCGCGACGGCCCTGGTCGTCCAGCGTTGCCGGTAAGCTGCGACGTCGTGACCACTTCCGGCCTGCGTCTGCATGACACCTATTCCGGTGCCGTGCGCGACTTCGTGCCGCTGCGGCCGGGGCACGCGTCGATTTACCTCTGTGGAGCCACCGTTCAGGGTCTCCCGCACATCGGGCACGTGCGCAGCGGTGTGGCCTTCGACGTGCTTCGGCGCTGGCTGACGGCCAAGGGCTACGACGTCGCGTTCATCCGCAACGTCACCGATATCGACGACAAGATCCTGGCGAAGGCGGCTGAGGCCGGGCGCCCGTGGTGGGAGTGGGCAGCCACCCACGAGCGGGCGTTCGCCGCCGCCTATGACGCGCTCGGCGTGCTGGCGCCGTCGGCCGAGCCGAGGGCAACCGGGCACATCACCCAGATCGTCGAACTCATCGAGCGGCTGATCGACAGAGGCCACGCCTATACCGGAGCCGGTGACGTCTATTTCAACGTCTTGAGCCTGCCGGAATACGGGAAGCTCTCGGGCCATCGGATCGACGACGTCCACCAGGGCGAGGGCGTCGCCGCCGGCAAGCGTGACCCCCGTGACTTCACGCTCTGGAAGGGTGCCAAGCCGGGCGAGCCGTCGTGGCCGACCCCGTGGGGCCCGGGCAGGCCGGGCTGGCACTCCGAGTGCGTCGCCATGGCGCACGAATACCTCGGCCCTGAGTTTGACATTCATTGCGGTGGAATGGATCTGGTGTTCCCCCATCATGAGAACGAGATCGCGCAGGCCCGCGCCGCCGGTGACGGCTTCGCCAGGTTCTGGTTGCACAACGGCTGGGTCACCATGGGCGGGGAGAAGATGAGCAAGTCGCTGGGCAATGTGCTCGCGATTCCCGCTGTGCTGCAACGGGTCCGGCCCGCGGAGCTGCGGTATTACCTGGGCAGTGCGCACTACCGCTCGATGCTGGAGTTCACCGAGACGGCACTGCACGACGCCGCACGGGGCTACTCCGGTATCGAGGAGTTTCTGCACCGGGTCCGTACCCGGGTGGGCGCCGTGCCGGCGACCACCTGGACCGAGAAGTTCGCAGCCGCGCTCGATGACGATCTTGCGGTGCCCGCGGCACTGGCCGAGGTGCACGCCGCCCGGGCTGACGGTAACCGAGCGCTGGAGGCCGGCGACCACGACACCGCACTGGCAAAGGCCGGTGAAATCCGCTCCATGACAGGAATTCTGGGCTGTGATCCGCTTGACGAGCGGTGGGAGACCCGCGACGAGACGGCCGCGGCGCTGGCTGCCGTCGACGTTCTGGTGGGCGCGGAGCTCCGGCGCCGCGACGAGGCCCGCCAGACGCGTGACTGGGCTGCCGCCGACGACATCCGCGACAGACTAAAGGCGGCCGGTGTCGAAGTGACCGACACCGCCGACGGCCCGCAGTGGGCCCTGCTGGGATTGGCCGGTGGGCAGGAGCGCAGCGACGCGGGAATCAGGTCCGGTGGGCAGGAGCGCAGCGACGCGGGAATCAGGATAAAAGGGGATTACTGATGGCCGGCAACTCCAAGCGCCGCGGCGCCATACGCAAAGAAGGCACCAAGAAGGGCCCGACCGTCGGATCCGGTGGAGTCCGCCGGGGCGGTCTGGATGGCCGTGGCGCCACTCCGCCCGCCCATATGCGGCCCGGTCATCCCGCGGCCCGAAAGGCCGCTGCCAAGGTCCGCAAGGCAGCCGGGCGGCCCGCGAGGAAGCCGACCGACGAGACCGAAACCGTCCTCGGGCGCAACCCCGTTCTGGAGTGCCTGCGAGCCAATGCGCCCGCCTCAGCGCTGTATGTCGCCCTGGGTACTGAGGCCGACGAGAGGTTGACCGAATCGGTGACGCTGGCCGCCGACCGCGGTATCCCCATTCTGGAAGTGCCGCGCCACGACCTCGACCGGCTGAGTGCCAACGGACTGCATCAGGGCATCGCGCTGCAGGTTCCCCCGTACGCCTACGCGCACCCCGACGATCTGCTGAGGTTGGCCACCACAGACGTCGAGCCGGCGCTGCTGGTGGCGCTGGACAACATCACCGATCCACGCAACCTCGGCGCCATCGTGCGCTCGGTGGCCGCTTTCGCCGGCCATGGCGTCCTCATCCCGCAGCGCCGCTCGGCCTCGGTTACCGCCGTCGCCTGGCGCACCAGCGCCGGTGCGGCGGCCCGGGTTCCGGTCGCGCGGGCCACCAATCTCAACCGCACCCTGAAGGAGTGGGCCGACGCCGGTCTTCGGGTGGTGGGCCTCGACGCCGACGGCGACACGCTTCTCGACGAGTTCGACGCCTCCGGCCCGGTGGTGGTGGTCGTCGGCTCAGAGGGCAAAGGACTGTCCCGCCTTGTTCGGCAGAACTGCGACGCAGTGGTGTCGATCCCGATGGCGGGTCCGACCGAGTCGCTCAATGCCGCAGTTGCTGCCGGGGTGGTTCTCGCCGAGGT
>JBAXUD010000032.1:0-14720 GCA_037129875.1 Mycobacteriaceae bacterium | reverse complement strand
CCTCTGGGACATCGCTCTTCGGCCACTACTTCCTGACGAGCACAGTTGCGCCGACCTCGTTGGTTAGGCACTGCATCCCGCCGGGACTTCCGGTGCCCCTGTCGGATTCGAACCAACCCTGTGCGGTCTACGTGCACTCGCAGGCCAACGCGCTCCAGGCCGCTGCGGCGAGTTTCGATCGTGTTGTGACAACTCGTGACACCGAGACCGGCTCCGGCGGCTAGGAATACGGACTCGCGCCGCGCTAACTGCGCTTTCCCGGTGCCCCCAGTCGGACTCGAACCGACACTGTGCGGATTTTAAGTCCGCTGCCTCTGCCAATTGGGCTATGGGGGCCTTGCAGGTAGAGCCATGTTTCGCTTGCTTGACGGGCCATCGACAGCTCAAAATACCGCAGCGATTCCGCAGCGGCGTTCAACGGCGTTGAAAAAGTCCGTTGCCCAGAAACCCCATTCCGGTCTCTATGGCGAAACAGCGGACCGGTCCTTAAATGGCCCTGACGGTTCATGTGCTACCAGCCTTCTCGGAGGAGCATGAAGTTCAAAGGGCGCGCGAATAAACGGTCCCTGGCTGGCCAGTGACCGTATGAAGACGATATGAATGTCTTTTCGTGAGTTACAGCTCGTTAAATACTGAGGAAGTCGACGCCGAAGTTTCTATAGCGAACCCGAAGGAGGTGGCGACGTGTTCTGGATAAGCAGCTATGCCGTCGTGGCCATGGTTTCCGCCGTCGCGGTCTTCCTCCTGGCGGAGTGGCTCCGCGAGTCCGGCGTTCCTGCGCCGAACCACCCCGGCCGGTTTGCGGTGATTGCCGGACTGCTCTGGCCGGTGCTCGCTGTCGGCATCGCGCAGTGGGGCCTGATCGCGGCCGTCGCAGCTCGGCTAGGTGAAACGGCGCGGCCCGCCGGTGCCGACGGCAGCCGGGGAATTCCGCAGCCCGCTGCTCGCTGAGGCGAGCGCCGGTGGCATAGCCTTTGGCGGTGTACCAGCCGACCTGGGAGTCCGTCGCAAGCCACCGGCTGCCGGATTGGTACGACGACGCCAAACTGGGCATCTTCTTGCACTGGGGGCTGTACTCGGTGCCCGGATGGGCGCCGCAGGTGCCCGACATTCAGCAGCTGCTCCGCGAACAGGGCCCCGCAAAGATGCTGCGGGACAACCCATATGCGGAGTGGTACCTCAACAGCAGCCGGTTGGAGGGCAGCCCCACCTGGCACCACCAACGTGACACCTACGGGCCCGACGCCACCTACGACGACTTTGTCGCGCCTTTCGACGCCGGCACCGCCGAGGCCGGCATGGACGCCATCGCCGGTGTCTGCCGCGAGGCCGGCGCGGGCTATGTGGTGCTCACCACCAAACACCACGACGGATTCTGTTTGTGGCCCACGGCTTTACCGCACCCGCGCAAAGGGCGCTATCACGCCCGTCGTGACATCGTCGGTGACCTGCGCCGGGCCGTTCTGGACGCCGGCCTGCGCATGGGCCTGTACTACTCGGGCGGCTACGACTGGCCCTACAACGACGCCCTGCTGAGCAATCCCGCCGACAGTTTCCTGGCGGTCCCGCACACCGGCGACTACGTGCAGTATGCAGCCGGTCATGTCCGCGAGCTGATCAGCCGCTACCAGCCGTCGGTGCTGTGGAACGACATCTGCTGGCCGGCCGGTGGCGACCTGCCCGGGCTGTTTGCCGACTACTACAACACCGTGCCCGACGGAGTGATCAACGACCGCTGGATCGAGCCCCCGCAGCACCGCGGTGCCGTCACCGACGCCCTGGCCCGCGCGGGAGGCGTTGCCATCCAACGGTTCTGGTCGCTGATCCCCGAGCGGTACAAGTCGCTGACATTCCCGGCCGATCATCACTACGACATCCGCACGCCCGAATACGCACGGTTCGACTCCGTTCAGCCGCAGAAATGGGAATCCACCCGCGGCGTCGGTCACTCCTTCGGGGCCAACCGCAACGAGCGGCCCGAGGACATCGTCACGGCCACCGAACTCGTCCGCTCCTTCGTCGACATCGTGTCCAAGAACGGCAACCTGCTCATCGGCATCGGGCCCGATCAGTTCGGTCGGATCCCCGAGGAACAACTCGCTCCGTTGCGGGGGCTCGGATCCTGGCTGCGCACCAACGGTGCGGCCGTCATCGGGACCCGGCCGTGGGCGATCGCCGAAGCGACCACCACCGAAGGTGGCGCGGTTAGGTTCACCCAGTGCGACGGCGCGGTGAACGCCATCCTGCTCGAGGTGTCCGCACGCGAGTTCGGTATCCGCGGAGTGGACGCCACCGAGGTGAGCGAAGTCCGGTTGCTCGGCCTTGACGGGTCGGTCGACTGGCGGGTCAGCGGAGGGCTGCTGCGGGTGCGGTTACCCGAGCGACTGCCGGTCTCGCCCGCCCACGTGCTGAGCCTGGGGCACGGACTTCGGCCGGGCGCTTCGGCCTAGCGACTCGAACTTACTTCTGCCCCAGCGTGTTTCCGATGCCGGAATTGGTCAATTCCGGTGCGCCGGAGCGGAATGTCACCGCGTTGTTCATGCCGGAGACGACGATCGCGTCGGCGGCGTCGATGGTCACGGTGTTCTCGACCCCGGACACGTCCACCCGGCTGCAGTGACCGGTCAGCACCACCTTGTTGTCCACGCCGCTGACGCTGACGCGGTTGTCGGTGCAGGCGATGGTGCGCGCGTTGCCGACGCCGGACACGCTGACCGCCTCACCGGGCGGGGGCGACACGGTTGTCAGACCGTCCGGCGGCTCCAGACGCGGTACGGCCTCAGGAGGGGCCGCGGGGGGCGAAACCATTGGCGTGGAGGGGCGTTCGGCCACTGTTCCCCCTCCGCCGATCATGGGCGGCGTGGTCGGCTTCCCGGAAACCGGGCTGCCGTCCCGGCCGGCCAGGATGACACCGGCCCCCACGACCAATCCGACGACCAGCAGCGCCAGTGCGATCCAGCCGAGCCGGAGTCCCACTCGCGCCCGGTCGGACGGCAGCTCGCTTTGGGCGGCTGACTGCAGCAGTGGGCGTTCCAGGTCGGCGATCCGCTGTTCGGGGTCCTCGTCGGCGGTCACGTTCGGCGGCGTTCGTTGGCGGCCCATCGGTTAGCGCGCGACATGCGGGCAGGATATCCGCCGGTTCGAAGGCCTTCCGCGGTTACGGCGATGCTAGTTTGGCTACGGGTGTAACCAGACGCCGGGAAGGAAGCAGCGCGTGCGACTCCTGCTGCCCCATCAGCTCCTCGAGCACAAGGTCAGGTCTGATTTCGACAAGGACGTCCGGCGGAAATTCTTCCGGGGTCTGGAATTCGACGGTCCCACGGGCGACCCGGGATGGTTCGGTCCCGGCAGTGCGGTCTGGTACGTGCACTCGCACACCTCGGCACTGATTTTCGGGCTGCAGTGCGCCGCGTTCATTGAGCGCCTTGACCCCAGCATCTTCTGGATGGGCTCGGACCATTCCCGGGTCGTCGAGCGTGACGAGGACGGCGTGCCCACCGGGCGACTCGATCCGGCGGGCGCCCAGGTGCGCCTGGCGCACTCGGTGGCGTTCTTCATCGGCACCGCCTACGGGTCGACGAAGACCGCGGAGAAGGTCGCCGAGACGGTGCGGGCGATGCACCACACCATCAAAGGCGTCCGGCCGGACGGTTTGGCCTATGACGCCGACGACCCGGACTGGCTGCGGTGGAATTACGCCACCGTGGTGTGGGGAATCGCCACCGCCAACCAGATGTACCACCCGATACCGCTCAACGACATCGATCGGTACTACGGCGAATTCGTCAGGGTCGGTCACGCCTTAGGCGGTACGGATCTACCGGCGACCAAGTCCGAAACCCTCGACTGCCTGCGCTCCTATCTACCGAAGTTGGCGCTGACTCACGGTGCCGCACTGGCCACCGGTGAGGCGTTGATGAGCAACCCCGAGGTGCCGCAGGCGGTCAAGTTCTTCGACTGGGCGATTCGCGACGCGATGCCCGACTGGGCCGCGGAGATGGTGATGTACCGGCCCCCGCACCCGGTGGAGCGCGCGGCCCGGCGCGCCGCGACGTGGGCGGCGATCAACGGCACCCAGGCCGCCATGGGGCCGTTGCGGGAGTTCCGGCAGGCCCAACGTCGTGTCGCCGACGGGACCGTCTGCGCGCACACCGAACCGGCCCACGTGCCGGGCAGCGACCCCTCCCGCAGCCGGGACATCGTCGAGCAGATGCTTTGACTGTCGTGCAAATTCAAGAACCGGTTTCTCCGTAATTCCGACGCACCCATGCCACTGTGATGTCCGCCGCATTTCGGGGGCTTGAATAAGAAATTCTCAGCGCCGCACCTAAATGCGGACGACGGGGGGCGGTACCTCTAAAAATCGCTCTCATCAGTGCGTTTCCGGCAGATTCGGTGACAAGGATGACAAAGTAATAACCACCCCGTCGCTGAGTTAAGTCTCAGTTTTCCGGGCCTCAACCGACCGCGGATGCAAATCCCTGCCGGTTTTCCCGGCTAAAATCATGGGCAGATGACGTTGCGTTCAACGCATTTTCCTGATTTTCGATGGTGGCCTGGCTGCGGTCTGGGCCGATGGAGGTAACGCAAGATATGACGAAGATGACCGGTGGCACTGCACTGGCCGAACGGCTCACCGACTCGGTGTGGTTGTCGACCCTGCCGACTGCACCCAGGCCCGCTGTCAGCGACGCGTTGCCCGCCGTGCGCAAGCCCGCCCATCTGCAACGCATCACCCGCCCCGCCGAAGGCATGCTGTCCGGGTTGCCCGGCGCGGTCACCGATCTGGCGGTCAGCCGGGACGGACACCATCTGGTCGCGGCCCACTACGGCCAGGATGCGGTGTCGATCATCGACGTCGCCACCTTGGACGTCGTCGCGACCGTGTCGGCAATCGCTGAACCCTATGCCGTTTGCACCGCCGATCGTGCCTACGTCAGGTCGGCGTCGATCGCCGAGGACAGTGTGGTCGCCGTCGACCTCGACTCCGGTGCGCAGCTCGCTGCCCGGGAGATCGGCGTCGGTGCCCAAGGCCTGGCCGTCAGCCCCGGCGGTGAGCTGATCTACGTCGCGCGGGTGACCGACGAGGCTGCCGAAATCGCAGTCATCGACGTCGAGAGCGGCGCCGCCAGCACCATCCCGGTCGGACCAGCGGACGGCGCCTCGATCGACACCGTGCGCATCAACCCGGCCGGCACACGGCTCTATGCGGCGATGACGAACGCCGCCGGCGGCGCGCTGCTGATGATCGATCTGCGGACCGGTCAGGTGCAGACCGTGCAGGTCGGCGAGTCGATCGGCGATATCGCCGTCGACAGCAACGACCGACGCATCTTCATGACCGGGTGGGATCCCGAGTTCGGCGGTGTGCTGCGCATCGTCGACACCGCATCGGCACGGCTGGTCCACACCATCGCGATCGGTGGGCTGCCGGTCGGGTTGCTCGTGACGGGCGGCGCGGTCTACGTCGCCGACGGCGAGGATGTTGTGGTCATCGACGCCGCGACGGCGCGGGTCGTCCACCGCACCGACATCGGTCGGCCGGTGTCCTGCCTGGCCGTCAGCCAGGACGGGACGCGGCTGTACGTCGGCGACTACGACGGCTCCGTGGCCGCGATGTCGGTGAATTCGGCTGACCTGGGTCTGCGCGCCGCGGCCTGACCGGTCAGTGGCTGCTGCAGTCCAGTGACACCGAGATGGTCTGACTGGTGATCACCGGCACGAGGAAGGTGCCGTCCCGACTGCCGAGCCCGGGACCGACGAAGGGCACCCACTGCGTCACGGTCATCGGGTTACGCACGCTGGTGACGACGCAACTCGACATCGGGCCGGTGCCGATCTTGTCGATCTGCACCTGGTAGCCCTGCTTCTGCAGATCACTGATCGTGTCCTGCGCGGATTTGTCGGCCCACGCTGAGCCGGCCGGCGCGGCCAGGACCCCGCACGCGGCCGCCGCGGCAGCGAGCATGACGACCCTTCGCATGCGCCCTCCTCATCCCAATCGACGCTATACCTCTGTGTACATCGTCGGCGGCCGGCCAACCGTTGCGCCGGTGCGCGGGGCTTGGCTGCGGCGATACCATCGCGGGTAACGCGAGGGAAGGCGATCGTCCATGCAGAGCACCATGCAGAACATTCCGCTCACCGTCGCGGAGATCCTGCGCTATGCGGTCAGTGTTCACGGCGACCGCGCGGTCACCACGGCAACCGGCGATGGATTCCGGCACGCGTCCTACCGCGAGGTCGGTCAGCAGGCCGCACGACTGGCCAACGCGCTTCGCCGCCTCGGCATCGACGGCGACCAACGGGTGGCCACCTTCATGTGGAACAACCAGGAGCACTTGGAGGCCTACGTCGCGGTGCCGTCGATGGGGGCGGTGCTGCACACCCTCAACATCCGGCTGTTCCCCGAACAGATCGAGTTCGTCGCCTATGAGGCCGAGGACCAGATCATCATCGCCGATGTCTCGCTGATTCCGATCCTCGCGCCGGTGCTGCCCCGGATGGAGACGGTGCACACGGTGATCGCGGTCGGCGACGGCGACATCTCGGCGCTGGAGGCCTCCGGCAAGACGGTGCTGCGCTACCACGACATCACCGCCGCGGAATCGGACCACTTCGAATGGCCCGACATCGACGAGAACTCTGCTGCCGCAATGTGTTACACCAGCGGGACCACCGGTCATCCCAAGGGTGTCGTCTACGGGCACCGATCCAGCTACCTGCACTCGATGGCCGTATGTAGCGGCAACGGAATGGGTCTGAGCTTTGCCGACAAAGCGCTGGCGATCGTGCCGATGTTCCATGCCAACGCCTGGGGGCTTCCCTACGCCGCGCTGATGGCCGGTGCCGACCTTGTGCTGCCGGACCGGTTCATGGACGCCAAGTCGATGGTGAACCTGATCGAGACTCAGCGCCCGACGGTGGCAGGTGCGGTGCCGACGATCTGGAATGACGTGATGCACTTCCTGGATCGCGAACCGGGACATGATATTTCGTCGTTGAGGTTGGTGGCGTGCGGGGGCTCGGCCGTGCCGGTCTCGTTGATGCAGACCTTCGAGCAGCGCCACGGTGTGCAGATTCGGCAGTTGTGGGGGATGACCGAGACCTCCCCGATGGCCACGCTGGCCTGGCCGGCTCCCGGCACACCCCCGGAGAAGCTCTGGGAGATCCGCGCCACCCAGGGCCGCCCGATGTGCGGCGTGGAGGCCCGCATCGTCGACGACGAGGGTGCGACGCTGCCCAACGACAACGTCGCAGTCGGTGAACTTGAGGTCCGCGGACCGTGGATCACCGGCTCCTACTATCGCAACACCGACCCGTCGAAGTTCGAGTCCGGCTGGCTGCGCACCGGCGACGTCGGCCGCATCGATGCCCAGGGCTACATCACGCTCACCGACCGGGCCAAGGACGTCATCAAGTCCGGCGGGGAGTGGATCTCCTCGGTGGATTTGGAGAACACGCTCATCGCCCACCCGCTGGTGCGCGAGGCCGCGGTCGTGGGCGTCCCCGACGAGCGGTGGCAGGAGCGCCCACTGGCCGCAGTCGTCCTGCAGGACGACGCGGACTTGACGGCCGAGGAGCTGCGAAATTACCTGGCCGACAAGGTGGTTCGCTGGTGGCTTCCGGAACGCTGGACATTCGTCGAGGAGATCCCGCGCACCAGCGTCGGCAAGTACGACAAGAAGACCATCCGGGCCCGCTACGCCGATGGCGCCTACGACGTCGTCACCCTCGCCTGATCCCGCGAGCAGACACAAAGTCGCACCATCCGGGGCGCGACAGTGCGAGTTTGCGTCTGCTCGCGGGGAATTATCGCTCGGCGCGCTGATACGCCGTGACCACCGCGGCGCCGCCCAGGCCGATGTTGTGCTGCAGCGCGGCGGTGACATTGTCGACCTGACGCTTGTCCGCCGTGCCGCGCAGCTGCCAGGTCAGCTCGCTGCACTGCGCCAGCCCGGTGGCCCCGAGCGGGTGCCCTTTGGAGATCAGCCCGCCGGAGGGGTTGACCACCCACCGGCCGCCGTAGGTGGTGTCGCCCGAGTCGATCAGCTTCGGCGCCTCGCCGTCGCCGCACAGGCCCAGCGCCTCGTACAGCAGCAGCTCGTTGGCCGAGAAACAGTCATGCAGCTCGATCACCTGGAAGTCCTGCGGACCCAGGCCGCTCTGGTCGTAAACCTGCTGCGCGGCTTGCACATTCATGTCGTGACCGATGATGTTGCGGGCCGACCCGTCGAATGTCGACGCGAAGTCGGTGGTCATCGCCTGGCCGACGATCTCGACGGCCTGCCCGGCCAGACCGTGTTTGTCGACGAACTCCTCCGAGGCCAGCACCGCCGCGGCCGAGCCGTCGGATGTCGGCGAGCACTGCAGTTTGGTCAGCGGGTCGGAGATCATCTTCGCCGCCATGATGTCCTCCAGGCTGTACTCCTCCTGGAACTGCGCATAGGGATTGTTGACCGAATGCTTGTGGTTCTTGTAGCCGATCTTGGCGAAGTGTTCTGCGGTGGCGCCATAGTCGCGCATGTACTCCCGTCCGGCGGCGCCGAACATCCAGGGCGCTACCGGGAAGGCGAGTTCGTCGATCTCGGCCAGCGCCTTGATGTGGCGGCGCAGCGGGGACTCGCGGTCGTCGGCTCCGCCGCCCAGCGATCCCGGTTGCATCTTCTCGAAACCCAGCGCGAGCACGCAGTCGGCAAGACCGCCCCTGATCGACTGCGCACCCAGATACAGCGCGGTGGAACCGGTGGAGCAGTTGTTGTTGACGTTGACCATCGGGATTCCGGTCATGCCCAGTTCGTAGAGCGCGCGCTGACCGCACGTGGAGTCACCGGCGACGTAGCCGACGAAGCCCTGCTCGATCTGCCGGTAGTCGACACCGGCGTCGGAAAGTGCCTTGGTTCCCGACTCGCGGGCCATGTCGGGGTAGTCCCAGCCCTCGCGGCTGCCGGGCTTCTCGAACTTGGTCATCCCGACCCCGACGACGAACACCTTGTTGCCCGGCTTGTTGCTCATGGAGAATCCCTTCGGTCGACAGGAGTTAGTCTGCCGGTATGGCGCTTCGGGTGGTGCAATGGGCCACCGGATCAGTCGGGGTGGCGGCGATCAGGGCGGTGCTCGAGCGCCCGGACCTCCAACTCATCGGCTGCTGGGTGCACTCGAAGGCCAAGGCCGGCAGCGATGTTGGGGAGATCATCGGAACCGGCCCCCTGGGGGTGATCGCCACTGACAGCCTCGAGGACATCCTGGCGCTGGACGCCGACGTCGTGGTCTACGCCCCGCTGTTGCCCAACGTCGACGAGGTTGCCGCCCTGCTGCGGTCGGGCAAGAACGTCGTCAGCCCGGTCGGCTGGTTCTACCCGAGTGCGGCGGAGTCCGCCCCGCTGCAGGCTGCGGCGCTGGCAGGCAACGCGACTCTGCACGGGGCCGGCATCGGGCCCGGTGCGGCCACCGAACTGTTCCCCCTGCTGCTGTCGGTGATGTCCACCGGCATCACCCATGTGCGAGCCGAGGAGTATTCCGATCTGCGCACCTACGGGGCGCCGGACGTGCTGCGCCACGTCATGGGCTTCGGCGGGACGCCCGAGAATGCGCTGAGCGGGCCGATGCAGAAGCTCCTCAACGGTGGGTTCTTCCAGTCGGTGCGGCTGATCGTCGATCGCCTCGGCTTCGATGCCGAGCCGGTGATCCGCACCAGTCAGCAGATCGCCGTGGCGACCGCGCCGATCGATTCGCCGATCGGAGTGATCCGGCCCGGGGAGGTGGCCGGCCGACGGTTCTGCTGGGACGCCGTGGTGACCAACACGATCGTCGTCCGCATCGCGGTCAACTGGCTGATGGGTGAGGAGAACCTTGATCCGCCATGGTCATTCGGCCCGGCGGGGGAGCGCTACGAGATCGAGGTGCGGGGCCACCCGAACACCTTCGTCACCATCAAGGGCTGGCAGCCGGAGACCGTGGAGGAGGGGTTGGTCAGCAATCCGGGCGTGGTCGCCACCGCCGCGCACTGCGTCAACGCCATACCGGCCGTCTGCGCGGCAGGTCCCGGTATCCGCGGCTTCTTCGATCTGCCCCCGCTGACCGGGCGGGCCGCGCCCTTGTTCAGCCGTCGACATTAGGTGTCAGTCGCTGCCCGGCTAGCATCGCCTCATGGCACACCCGGTCTCCGTCGAGCGTTCACGCGCGATTCCGATCGATCCCGAGGAGGCGTTCGCCAGGACGCTCCCGATGCCGTTGCCGTCGTTGTTCCGGCACTGGTTCGGACCGATCCCGCCGATCAAGGAGGTCCGCGATCAGCACGGTGACTGGAACGGTGCGGGTCAGACCCGCACCATCGCCCTGGCCGGCGGCGGGACCATGCGCGAGACACTGACCGATGTCAAACCGGGGAGGTCCTTCGCCTACACCATCACCGGGATCACCGGCCCGATGGCGCCGTTGATCGACCACGTCGAGGGCGCTTGGGTCTTCGCCCCCGCGGGTACTGGGGCACGGGTCACCTGGCGGTGGGTGCTGCACCCCAAATCGGCCTTCAGCGCACCGGCGCTGCCGGTGTTCGCCCGACTGTGGCGCGGTTACGCGGGCCGGTCCCTGGAGACGCTCTCGGACTACCTCGTCGGCTGAGAGGTGTGCCCGGACCGCTACGTGGCCGAAAGCGCCTCGCGCTGGATGGCCACCCAGGCGACGATCTGACCGCCGTCTTTGAGCGGAAACATCCGCCAGTTCATGATGAACGGCGTGCCGTCTTTCTTGTAGTTGACCGCGCGGCCCTCGAACCGTCCGCCGGCTTTCAGCGTGGCGGCGATCCGGTCGATCACCTTCCGGTCGGTGCCCGGACCCTGAAGGATCCGAGGATCCTTACCGACAACCTCCGACGGGTCGTATCCGGTGAGCTTCTTGAAGGCCTTGTTCGCGTAGACGATGCGACCCTTGGCAGACGCATCGGTGACCAGAATCGAATCAAAACTGTTGTCCGCAAGCAATTTCAACAGGGTCAGACCACCCCGCTGCGAACCAAGAGCATCAATCAATGCCGAAGCCATGGAGCAATTCTCCTACCGTCGCGGTCGGCATCGTCGCCGATTCAGAACCTTAACCCGATAGGCCGGTCAGTTATCGCCGAAACCCCGGCACCAGATCCATTACCGCCGGGACCGCCGTATCCGCCACCGCCTCCGCAGCCATGGCCGCCGTGCGGCGTCGGCGGGGAGTGCTGCCCGGGCGGACAGCTACCGCCGGGTTGGTATTGACGAAGACAGCGGGTCTGATCACCGACACGGGTGAGGGTCTTGCTGACGTCGGCGGCTGCCCTGAACGCCCAGGCCATAGACAGCGCCACAGGGCATGCCGGGTCGACTGCGCGCGGTGACCAACTGGCGTGGCACGGGTGCCGGCGGGGTCAGCTGGCTGAGCCGGGGGGTTGGTTAGCCGGCAACTGGGCATGAAATGCCAGGTCGGCCTCGGCATTATTACGCTGCCCGAAAAGGATGCGGAACCAGCTCGGATGGTGCGGTGACATTGCTACGGACCACGTATCGCCCTTGGCAACAACCGTATTCGAACTGAACCGGTAGTTCCCTGTCACCACCGATGATTCCCTGTCGGGTAGATCCAACTGCAGCGTGAGGTTCAACCAGCGACCATCCGGGCTGGCCCCGGCTGGGGCGCCGCTCGAATCCGCCGTTCCAGTGCCATGAATCGATTGCACGAAGAAAAGCGTCAAACCCGCCGCTAGCAATACGAAGAGTGTCGCCCTTCCGAAAGGATCCACCCGCGCCTCCCGACTAGCGGTGCGGCGCGTTGCGCGTAGCCGTCCGCTGCAACGGTGGCAACGTTGAAGTATCTGAAGAACCGGTGGCTCTGGTCATGGGTTAGGGGCCCATTCTGTGTCGGAGATCGAAGCTCGACAGGTAACCTACATGGTCAGCAGACCGGCCGGCCCTAGTCCCGCGACCTGCATCAGATGCGGTCAGCCGACGGCCCCGGCGCTCAGGATCACCGGGGTCCGTGTGATCACCCACTGGCGGTCAGTCCGGCCATCTCCCGGGCGCGCACGGCGATCAGCAGCTGCGCCCGGGTGTCGGCGGAATCAATATCCTGGCCGAGAATCTCGCCGATACGGCCCACCCTGTTGCGCACCGTGTGGCGGTGCACGCCCAATGCGGCAGCCGCGCTCTCCAGATGGCCGTTGTGCTCCAGGAACGCCGTGAGCGTGGGCACCAGCTCATGGTCTTCGAGCGGCCGCAGCACCTCGGCGAGTGCGCTGAGTTCCCCGGTGGTGCGCCCGGAGAGGATCGCGTCGAACACACCGAGGCGGTCGAACCGCCGAACCGGCTCCGCGGCGCGCGCGCGAGCGGCCGTACGGGCCTGCGCCACCATGATCTCGATCTCCCCGATCGGTCCGGCAGTGCTCAGTCCGGCCCGCAACCCCGGCTCGAGAAGTTCGCGTAACTCTTTGTGCAGCAGAGTGATCTGCCCATCGTGGTCCGCCGGGAGGATGACGATTAGGTCCTCCTGCCAGGGGCACATCAGAAACGGCGCACCCTGGCGATGCAGAATCCGGTGCACATGGTCGGCCGCGGTGAGCGTTGGTCCGACTCCGGCCAGCACGACGGCCACCACCTGCGTGTCGGATTCGAATCCGAAGTAGCGCAACACCGTCGGCTCCGCCGAGTCGGGCTTCGCGATGAGCCCCTGGGTCACCGCAATCCGCAGCCGCTGCGCCGCGTCGAGGACCTGCGTCGGCTTCTCGAGTTCGATGCTGATCAACGACACCGCGTGCGCCACCAATAGGCGGTCCGGGCTCGACAGCCCACGGCCGGAGCGGACGGCCAGATAGCCACGCGCGATTGAGGCGGCCCGCAGGGTCTGCAGCGTGCAATAGCCGTCGCCGTCGGCGAACACCCGACTGGCCGGCGACTTCTTCGCTGCATTACCGATCAATTCGCCGGCCAGGCCGGCGACTCGCTGCTGTTCCGGTCCTGCTCCGGCGAGCAGACGGCCGTCGGTGGACACCGCCACTACCGTCGCGCTCAGCGCGCGGCCGAGGGTGGCCACCAGGGCCGGGATGCCGCCTCGCAAGGTCTCACGGGCCAGCCGTTCTTGCAGTTCGACCGTGCGCTGCACCGCCGCGAATTGATCGGCGTTGATTGCGTCGATGACCGCTCGGGTGATGGCGATGAACGGCGTGGAGGCCGGCACCCGCAGGATCGGCATCCCCAGTTCGTCTCCGGCGCTGATGATTCCGCCGGGCACCTGTGTGAAATTCGTTCCGGTGTCGAACGCGAGAGCGGCCGCATCGGCGGTCACCAGACGGGCGACGTAGTCGAACTGGGCTTGCGGATCGATGCCGACGGTGATGCCGGTCGTCATCACCAACTCGCCGCCGGACAGGTAAGGAGCCGGGTCGGCCAGTTCGATCGCATGTGCCCACTGGATTTCCCGGTCGACGTGCTGCGCACCGGCCACCACGGAGAGGCCCAGGTGAGACTGCCGGGCCAGCCAGCCGACGGTAACCGTCATTCTCAGCCGGTCCGGCAGCTGCTCTGGGGGACTGCGGCGGTCATGATTCGCCTTCGGTGTCCAGAGCGGGGGGCGCCAGCCGGTAGGTGACCGGTGTGGCCGACAGTCCCACCGGGTTGGCCACCTGCGGCGTGGCGGTGCCCGGCACCGGCACAACCGGAGCAAGCCCGAGCCGCTCGGCGTAGGCGAACGCCTCGGCGAGGTCGTTGATCGGCCCGGCCGGCACCCCGGCCCCGTTGAGCACCTCGTGCCAGTGGTCCGCGCCGCGGGTCAGGAACACCTCGCCGAGGATCGCGCACAATGCATCCCGGTTGGCTACCCGGTCGGGATTGGAGCCGAAACGTTTGTCGGACAGTATTTCCGCAACTCCGAGCTGGTCGGTGAGAGCGGCGAACTGCTTGTCGTTACCCACCGCCACGGCAATGGGCCGGTCGGCGGTGTCGAAGGTCTCGTAGGGGGTGATGCTGGGGTGACGATTGCCCATGATCCCCGGCACCGAACCGGCCCCCAGGTAACCCGAGGCCTGGTTGACCATCGACGACAACAGCGACGACAGCAGGTTGGTGTCCACCCGCTGGCCCTCGCCGGTGCGGTCCCGGTGGCGCAGTGCGGCCAGAATCCCGGACAGCGCATGCAGGCCGGTGAGCACGTCGACCAGGGCCACTCCCACCTTGCTGGGTGCACCCGGCGCCGGTCCGGTCACGCTCATCAATCCGCCCACCGCCTGCACCAGCAGGTCGTAGCCCGACAGCGCTGCGCCACCGTCGCGCCCGAAACCCGTTATGGCACAGTAGATCAGGCCGGGCCGGATCTTTAGCAACTCGGCGTAACCAAGCCCCAGGCGCTCCATGGTGCCGGGGCGGAAGTTCTCCACCACGATATCGGCGCCTGCGACCAGTTCGCGGGCCGTCGCCACACCGGCGGGTGTGCTCAGATCCACGCTCACCGAGCGCTTGTTGCGGTTGATCGCGTTGAAGTAGGTGGCAACGCCTTCTGAGTCATACGGCGGGCCCCACGCGCGGGTATCGTCGCCCACGCCGGGGCGTTCCACCTTGATCACGTCGGCGCCGTAGTCACCGAGCATCATGGTGGCGTACGGTCCGGCCAGCACCCGGCTGAAGTCGACGACGACGATTCCGTCCAGTGCGCCGACGCTCATGCGCGGGCGGTTCTACTGCCCATGTCGCCCCCCGGGGCTC
>JBAXUD010000319.1:0-4302 GCA_037129875.1 Mycobacteriaceae bacterium | reverse complement strand
TCGACGACTTCGCGATCGTGATCATCATCCAGGAGGATCCCAGCGGCTTCCGCTCGCTCAACGACTGCACCCGCATCTGGCGCGACGGACGCATCGAGCAGCTGGGCTGGCCGCGGGTGAAGATCCACTACCGTTCGGGCACAAGGATTCCCACCAGCGCCACCATCGACGCCACCGATGCCACCGGGGCACCGGTGCGTTTCGAGGTCGAATCGAAACTGCCGGTTCCCATTCACGTCGGCGGCGGCTATGGCGGTGACTCGGACTGGATTCACGGCACCTGGAAGGGCCCGAAGTTCACCGAACGCCGGACCTACGACATGACCGACCCGGCCGTCATCGCCCGATCCGGGTTCGGGGTGATCGACCACGTCGGCCGGGCGCTCTGCTACGACGACTCCTCATCGGTGCACGAGGGCTGGGGTCTGTTCGAGCACGGAGCGCTCGGCCGCCACGACCCGTCCGGCTTCGCCGACTGGCTGACCGTCGCGCCGTGATCTGATGGACGGACAGGCGACGCTGAATCACGCCAATTCGTCGACGATCGCGGCCAGCACGTCCACCGCAATAGGACCGGGCTGATACAGGCATACGGTGCCGGACCCGCCGTCGGCGGCGGCCATCCGCTCGCGGATGTGCCCGGCGATCTGCGCCGGGGTGCCGCAGGCGGCGATGGTGTGCAGCACCTCGTCGGTGATCAGCCCGCCCATCTCGGCCCACCGGCCCTGCTTGGACAGCATGTTCAGTTCCGGCTGCAGCTCCCCCCAGCCGTGGATGTCGAGCACCGGCCGATACGCCGGTGTGGAGCCGTAGAAGGCCAGCAGGCGGCGGGTGGCTTCGTGGTCGTCGCCGGCCGAGACGATGACCTCCGGCACGACGGCGAAATCGGGCGCAGACCGCGCCCCCGCGTCATTGTTGCGGGCGGCCAGCCCCTCCCGCACCGCCGGCATGGTGGCTTCCCGCAGGTAGCGCGCCGACCCGAACGGCATCACCAGCAGCCCGTCGGCGGCCTCGGCGACGGCCCGGGTGAGTTGCGGCCCCAGTGCGCCGACGTAGATGGGCGGCGGCCCAAAGGGATTGGGCCCGGGGTTGAACGTCGGCGTCATCAGGGTGTGGCGGTAGAACTCGCCGCGGAAGTCCAACCGCCCGCCGTTCTGCCAGACGTCGAAGATGGCCCGCAGCGCGCCGATCAGTTCCCGCATCCGGCCCACCGGCCGGTCGAACGACGCGCCGTAGCGTTTCTCCACCTGGGTGCGGATCTGGGTGCCCAGCCCGAGGGTGAACCCGCCGCCGCTGAGCAGTTGGTGGTCGTAGGCCTGGTGCGCCAGCTGGATCGGATTGCGCGGGAAGGCAATCGCCACGTTGGTCATCAGGTCCAGGCCGCCGACGCTGGACGCCAGCGTCAGCGGCGCGAAGACGTCGTGCGGGCCCTCGAAGGTGAACACCCCGGCCGCGCCGGCCTCGCGCAGTGCCCGGGCGCGGTCGATGGCATCGGTGGGCCCGAACAGGGCGGTCAGAACTCTCACGGTGGGCGTAACCCTAGGCGATCGGGAAGACTGGACACATGGCACATGACGTGGTGGTGATCGGCGCGGGTCTGGCCGGACTGACGGCGGCCCGCGAATTGACCCGGCTGGGCCTGCACACCGTGGTGCTCGAGGGCCGCGACCGGGTGGGCGGGCGCACCAAACCGGCAACGCTGGCCGGGGTGCCGATCGACCTGGGCGCCTCGTTCGTCGGCCCCACCCAGGACGCGGTCCTGGCCCTGGCCGCCGAACTGGGCTGCCGCACCACACCGACCTATAACGACGGCGCCAACCTGATCCACTGGCGCGGCGCGGTGCGCCGGTATCACGGCACGATCCCGAAGCTCGGCCTGCTCGGATTGCTCGACATCGGCCGCATCCAATGGCAGTTCGAACGCATCGCCAAAGGCGTGAGCATCACCGAGCCGTGGGCGTCTGCGCAGGCCGCCAGGCTCGACGGGCTCAGCCTGGGCGGCTGGCTGCGTTCCATCAAGGCCTTCGCCACCTCCCGGGACCTGATGGCGATCATGGCGCGGGTCACCTGGGGCGCAGAGCCCGATGAGATCTCCATGCTGCACGCGGTCCGCTACGTGAAGACCTCAGGCGGCCTGGACCGGATGCTCGACGTGGTCGGCGGCGCCCAGCAGGACCACTTCCCGGGCGGCACTCATGAGATGTCGGCCCGGATGGCCGCCGAGTTGGGCGAGCGAGTCAGGCTGGGCGCCATCGTTTCCCGCATCGAATGGTCGCAGGATGCGGTCGCGGTGTCGTCCTCGGATGGTGTGGTGGAGGCGCGGCGGGCCATCCTCGCCGTCGCGCCCTCACAGCGGCTCGACATCGACATCGCCCCGGCCCCACCCATCGAATACCAGCAGCTGGCGCAGCGGTGGCCGCTGGGCGCGCTGACCAAGTCCTACGCGGCCTACCCCACGCCGTTCTGGCGCGCCAAGGGACTGTCCGGTCAGGCGCTGTCCGACGAGGGTCCGGTGTTCATCACCTTCGATGTCAGCCCGAGCGCTGAGGGCCCCGGCATCCTGCTCGGCTTCACCGACGCCCGCCACTTCGACCGGCTCGATCCCGCGCAGCGTCGCGAACAGGCTCTCGGCTGCTTCGCCGCGCTGTTCGGCGAGGAGGCACGCCGACCCATCGACTACGCCGACCAGCGTTGGGGGGCTGAGGATTTCGCCCCGGGTGGCCCGACCGCCGCGGTGCCGCCGGGGTCGTGGACGCAATTCGGGCCACTGCTGCGGTGCCCGGTGGGTCCGTTGCACTGGGCGGGCACCGAGACCGCCGACGAGTGGACCGGCTTCATGGACGGCGCGGTGCGCTCCGGCCAGCGCGCGGCCGCCGAGGTGGCCGAAACGCTGACGACGCTTTAGCAGCTGATCCGCTCCGCCGACGTCACGGCGCCGACCAGGTTGCGCAGGTGGGAGTTGACCACCGCCGGATGCTCGAGCATCGCGCAGTGACCACCGGGGATCTCCACCAGATCGATCAGGTTGGGCAGGGCATCGGCGATCTTGCGGGCTTGGCACATCGGGAGTAGCCGATCGTTGGTGCTGCCGATCACCAGTGCCGGCACCGTCATGCCGGAGAGATCGATGTACACCTTCGGGCCGAGTTCGTCGACCAGGACCCGCGCCCAGGAACCCCGGCCGGCCGGCGGGGTGGACGCGAAAATGTCATGCAACATCCGTGAGATCGCCGGGTCGGCGTCAGCACCGACGGCCATCATCTGCAGGAAACGTCGGCTTCCGGGCTGGGTTCCCTGAAACAACGGGGCACCGCCGAGCGACCGGATCATGGCGCCGGCAGCCGCCACCCGGGTTGATCGGAACAATCCGGGGACCCGAAGCAGCTGGATCTTGTCCAACAGGTTGCCGTGCGTGGTGTTGATCAGTGCGACGGCGTCGACACGCTGTTCGACGCGGTCGCGGAAGCGGTCGGACCAGGAACTGATCGCGATCCCGCCCATCGAGTGGCCGGCGAGGACCGCGCGCTCCCCCGGCCGCAGCGCCGCGGCGAGCACCGCGTCGAGGTCGGCGGCCAGATGGTCGAGACTGTAGGCAGAGGGCGCGGGGACTCCACTTCGGCCGTGTCCGCGGTGGTCATAGGCGATTACCCGGAAGTCGCGGGAGAGGTCGTTGATCTGCTCGTGCCAGGCATGCAGCGAGCAGGTGATGCCGTGGGCCAGCACGATCGGGTAGCCGTTCTTGGGACCGAATACCTCGGTGTGCAACCTGGTGCCGTCGGCCGAGTGCACGATCATCGTCTTGCTGGGCGGCAGCTCAGGACCTTTAGCGGCCTTGACCTGCCGTTTCTCGACTGCTGGTGCGGACATCATCGCTCCTCGTCGGGGCGGCGACGCTGCCGCTCCGACGCAGAGCGTAACCGCTCTTACGCTCCATAACCGGAATACGGCAATCAATTCCCGTCCTGATTCACAGGCGATTCCCTGCTTAACGTCACTGTTCGGCGCTTACCGGCACGTAGAATCCGTTTGCTAACTTGGCGGGGGACGCACGCGTCACTGTCACCATTAAAAGGAGAATTCTCAGAATGAACACCAAAATGGCTCGCGCCGCGGCCGGAGTCGGCGGCCTCGCCATCGCTGCCGCGTTCGCCGTCAGCTGCTCGGCCACCAAAGAGGCCACCAAGGACGCCATGTCCAGCGCCTCGAGCATGGGCTCGTCGGCCGCCAGCGCCGCCGGAAGCGCCGTGAGCAGCGGTGCCAGCGCCGCCAGCAGCGTCGCCAGCAGCGGTGCCAGCGCCGCCA
>JBAXUD010000318.1:0-4305 GCA_037129875.1 Mycobacteriaceae bacterium | reverse complement strand
ATGTCGCCCCCCGGGGCTCCGCCGCGCAGATACACAGTCGTGGTGTGGGTGAAGAATTCCCGGGCGGCGGACCCCTGCTCTTTAGGACCCAGTCCACTCTTCTTGGCGCCGCCAAACGGAACGTGCGGATCCGCGCCGGCCGACTCGGAGTTGACGTGCAGAACCCCGACGTCGATGCAGTCCATGGCTTGCAACGCCCGGGTCAGATCCTGGGTGAATACCGCTGCGGAGAGACCGAATTCGCTGTCGTTTGCCAGTGCGAACGCTTCGTCGGGGTCGCTGGCGCGTCTGACCGCCAGCACCGGGCCGAACAGTTCGGTTGCCCAGACGTCGGCCGGTCCGTTGAGTTCGACGATGGTCGGCGCCACGAAGTAGCCGTCTGCCAGTAGCCCGTCGCTGTAGGCGCCGCCGCCGGCGAGCAGGGTCGCACCCTGCGACGTGGAGGTGTCGATCCCGGCGGTGATCTGCGCCTGCGCGGCGCTGCTGATGACCGGCCCCATCTGCGTGCGGTCGTCAGTGGGATCTCCCACCGTCAGCGCATCGGCGCGCGCCACTAGCGCGGCGAGGAATTTGTCGGCGATGCCGTCGGTGAGGATCAATCGCGATGTGGCCGTACACTTCTGGCCGGTCGAGCGGAAGGCGCCCAGCATCACCTGTTCGACAGCCAGGTCGAAGTCAGCGTCGTCGAGCACCACAGCGGCGTTCTTGCCGCCCATCTCGGCCTGCATGGGTATCCCGCGTGCCGCCGCCGCGGCGGCGATACGGCGTCCCACCCCGGTGGAACCGGTGAAGGTGATCGCCGCGATGCCCTCGTGGTTGACCAACGCGTCGCCGACGCCGGAGTTCCCGACCAGGAGATTGAGCACACCCGCCGGTAGGCCGGCCTCGGTGAGGGCCTGAGCCAGTCGGATCGCCAGCAGCGGAACCGAACTCGCGGGTTTCCACACCACGGTGTTGCCGTAGACCAGTGCGGGCACGATCTTCCAGGCCGGAATGGCGATCGGGAAGTTGAACGGGGTGATCACGCACACGACGCCGACCGGCTTGCGGGTGACCAGGATCTGCTCGCCGGCCCGCGGCGAGGCGAAGATCTCCCCGGCCAGCCGGTCGCCCTCACCGGCGTAGTAGCGCAAGATCTGCGCGGCGCGGCGCACCTCGCCGACGCCTTCGGCGCGGGTCTTGCCCTCCTCGAGTGCCAGTTCCAGACCCCACGGCTCGGCGTTGAGGTCGACGATGGCCGCCGCGGCGGCCAGGACCGCGCCCCGGGAGTGGATCGGGGTGGCCGCCCAGTCGTGCAGGGCCTCGCCGGCCGAGGTCACGGCGTCGTCCAGGTCAGCCCGGGTGGCCGACTTACCCTCGGCGACAACCTGATCGGGCCGGGTGGGGTTGATGCTGCGCACCAGTTCCCCGGCCCCGTCGCGCCACCGCCCGGCGACGAGGTGGGCGATGCTCGCCGTCATCTCAGCGGAACGCTGCGTGGCCGGTGAGCGCTTTGCCGATCGAGAGCATGTGCATCTCGGAAGTGCCCTCGTAGGTCAGCACCGACTCGAGGTTGTTGGCGTGCCGCAACGGCGAGTACTCCAGGGTGATTCCGCTGCCGCCCAACAGGGTTCGGCACTCGCGCGCGATGGCGATCGCCTCCCGCACGTTGTTGAGCTTGCCCAGGCTCACCTGCTCGGGCCTTACGCCGTCGGCGTCCTTGATCCGGCCCAGGTGGATGGCCAGCAGCGTGCCTTTGCCGAGTTCGAGGGTCATGTTGGCCAGCTTCTCCTGGGTGAGCTGGTAGCTGGACAGCGGCCGGTCGAAGACGTCGCGGTTCTGGGTGTAGGCGATGGTGGTCTCCAGGGCGTCACGCGCCGCGCCGAGGGCGCCGAACACGATGCCGAACCGGGCCTCGTTCAGGCACGACAGCGGGGCGCCCAGGCCGCGGGCCTCGGGCAGCTGCGCGCTGGCCGGCAGCCGGACGTTGTCCAGCACGAGTTCAGAGGTGACCGAGGCGCGCAACGAGAGCTTCTTGTGGATGATGTTGGCAGAGAACCCTGGGGTGTCGGTGGGCACCAGGAAGCCGCGGATGCCGTCGTCGGTCTGCGCCCACACGGTGGCGACGTCGGCGAGGTTGCCGTTGGTGATCCACATCTTGGTGCCGTTGATCACCCAGTCCGAGTTTTCTCCTGGGCCGTCGCGCCGGGCGCGGGTGCGCATGCCGGCCGGGTTGGAGCCGAAGTCGGCCTCGGTCAGGCCGAAGCAGCCGATCGCCTCGCCGGCGGCCAGCCGGGGCAGCCATTCCCGCTTCTGTTCCTCGGAGCCGTAGCGGTAGATCGAGAACATCGACAGCGAGCCCTGCACCGACACGAAGCTGCGGAACCCGCTGTCGCCGGCCTCCAGCTCCATACAAGCCAGGCCATAGCTGACGGCGTTGGTGCCCGCGCAGCCATAGCCGTGCAGATGCATGCCCATCACGCCGAGTTGGCCGAACTCGCGGGCCAACTCCTTCGGCAGGGAGGCTGACTCGAACCAGTCGGCGACGTTGGGCTTGAGCCGGGTGTCGACGAACTTGCGGACCGTGGCGGCGATGTCACGCTCGTCGGAGTCGAGGAGCCGGTCGATATCGAACAGCTCGAGGGGGGAGTAGGTGTCCTTCTGAGGCGCCGGCGCGGTGAGGGTCATGGCTGTCCTTCCAGGTGAGTCCGGTGTTCAGGCTACTGGGGGAACGGCCCGGTAGGCATGGACAATCTGGACAACAGAATCGCGATCATTAGCCATCGTGGCCATTCGCTGCTGCGTCATCGGTTCGCCGGCAGCCGTGCCCACGCCGTCCTTGCGATCACGGTATGCCGCGCGACCGGTGTTCGTCACTAAGTCATCTCCAACGCCATCTCCACCCCGGCACCGGTCGTGCAGTGGCATCCTGGGGACGACCCCTGTCCGTGCCCCAGTAAACCGAGGATGATGATGACGCTGTATGCGGTAACCGACCCCGCCACCGGTGAGGTGGTTCGCGAATACCCAACCGCCACCGACGCCGATATCGAACGTGCGATCGCGTCCGCCGCCGCGGCCTTCAGGGACCGGTCGGCGAACTCCACCGTCGCCGATCGGGCCGCTTTGACCAGGCGGGTAGGAGCCTTGCACACCGAACGCCGCGAGCAGTTGGCCGAGATCATGCACCGCGAGATGGGCAAGAACCTCGATCAGGCGCTCGGCGAGGTCGACTTCAGCGCCGCCATCTACGAGTTCTACGCCGACAATGCGGAGCGGTTCCTGGCCGACGAGTCGATCGACCTGCTCGGCGGAGAAGGCACCGCCGTCATCCAGCGCAGGCCCGTCGGCGTGCTGCTGGGCATCATGCCGTGGAACTTCCCGGCCTACCAGGTGGCCCGGTTCGCCGGTCCGAACCTGACGCTGGGCAACACCATCGTGCTCAAGCACGCCCCGCAGTGCCCGGAGTCAGCCGAGGCCCTCGAGGCGATCTTCCGCGACGCCGGCTATCCCGAGGGTGCCTACGTCAACGTCTATGCCACCAACGAGCAGATCGCCGCGGCGATCGCCGACCCGCGCATCCAGGGTGTCTCGCTGACGGGCTCTGAGCGGGCCGGCGCCGCGGTGGCCGAGATCGCCGGGCGCAACCTCAAGAAGGTGGTGCTCGAACTCGGCGGCTCGGATCCTTTCATCGTGCTCGGCGCCGACGACTTGGACGCCACCGTCGACGCCGCCGTCGCCGCCCGTCTGGGCAACAGCGGGCAGGCGTGCAACGCCGCCAAGCGCATCATCGTCGCGGAGAATCTCTACGACGACTTCCTGGAGAAGTTCACCGCGAAAGTCCTCGGCGCGGCTGATGAACTCGCGCCGTTGTCCTCCGCGGCCGCGGCGAAGCGCCTGGCCGAGCAGGTCGACGCCGCGGTCGCCGCGGGTGCGAAGCTGACGTCCAACGGCGAGCGCAAGGGTGCCTGGTTCCCGCCCGGGGTCCTGACCGGTATCACCAGTGACTCACCGGCCTACCGTGAGGAACTGTTCGGGCCGGTCGCCCAGGTGTACAAGGTGAGCTCCGAGGACGAGGCCGTCGAAGTGGCCAACGACATCCCGTTCGGGTTGGGGTCCTATGTCTTCACCAACGACCCCGAGCAGGCGCAGCGCGTAGCCGACCGGATCGACGCCGGCATGGTGTTTGTCAACGTCGTCGAAGCAGACGGCGTGGAACTGCCGTTCGGCGGTGTCAAGAGGTCCGGTTTCGGCCGTGAACTCGGCCGCTTCGGCATCGACGAGTTCGTCAACAAGAAGCTGATCCGCAAGGGCTGATCAGCGGAT
>JBAXUD010000317.1:0-4326 GCA_037129875.1 Mycobacteriaceae bacterium | reverse complement strand
TGATCCCGGCGGCGATCCCGGCAGCCCGGAACCCCGCCGGTGCGGTGACGCCCTGGTTGCGCAGCAGCCTCACGGCGCCACCCCCACCGTCGAGAGTCCCTGGGTCTCGGGCCAGCCCAGTGCGAGGTTCATCGACTGCACCGCGGCGCCCGCGGTTCCCTTCACCAGGTTGTCGATCGCGCACAAAGCAACGACCACGCCGGCATCGGCGTCGACTGCCACTGCGATCTGCGCGGCGTTGCTGCCGACCACCGAACCGGTCCGCGGCAGTTGGCCTTCCGGGAGCAGGTACACGAAAGGCTCATCGGCATAGGCCTTTTCGTAGGCGCTCCGGATCTCGGACTGGGTTGCCGAGGTGCGGGCGGTGCAGGTGGCCAGGATGCCGCGGGCGGTCGGGATCAGCACCGGAGTGAAGGACACCGTGACCGGCCGGTCGGTGACGGCGCGCAACCCCTGGGCGATCTCGGGGGTGTGCCGGTGCACACCGGCGATGTTGTACGCCCGTGCCGATCCGATGACTTCCGAGGCCAGCAGATCGACCTTGGCGGCCCGGCCGGCGCCCGAGGTGCCGCTGACCGCGACCACAGTGACGGCCGGTTCGACGAGATCGGCGGCGACGGCGGGCAGCAGTGCCAGCAGGGCGGCCGTCGGGTAGCAGCCGGGCACCGCGATGCGGGTGGCGCCGCGCAGGCGTTCGCGGCCACCGGGAAGTTCGGGCAGCCCGTAGGGCCAGTGCCCCGCGTAGGGGGTGCCGTAGAACCGGTCCCAGTCGCCGGCATCGGTGAGCCGGAAATCCGCACCGCAGTCGATCACGATGGTCTGCGGGCCGAGTTGCTCGGCCAGTTCGGCGGAGTGGCCGTGCGGTAGCGCCAGGAACACCACGTCGTGTCCCGCGAGCAGGCCGGGCTCGGTGGGTTCGAGGGTGCGCTGCGCCAATGGCAGCAGATGCGGGTGATGCTCGCCCAGCTGAGTTCCGGCACTTCCCGCAGCGGTGAGCGCCCCGATGGTCAGACTGCCGTCGGCATAGGCGGGATGGCCGAGCAGCAGGCGAAGGATCTCACCGCCGGCGTATCCGCTGGCGCCCGCGACAGCCACCGAGGTCATGCCGAGCATTCTGCATTTTTATGCAGTTAAGTGCAAATAGATGCTCCTGGCGGACTCCCCCGCTACTGACCGACCGACGATTCTTGTCAGTGTATCGAACTAGTGTTCGACTCATGGAGACGTCGACCGCGCAGGCCGAGGTGGTGATGACCGCACTGGACGAGCTCGATGCCGCCTGGGACAAGCTGGCCTCGTTGCCGATCGGGGCACTGATTGCTCCGCAAGCCCTGGCGGCACTGGGCCGGCTGGAAACCCATCGGCGCCGCCAGCCCGCTTTCGAGCATGCGCTCATCACGCACGTGCAGTCCCAGTCCACCGCGACGGAGTTGGGCGCCAAATCCTGGCGGGCGGTGTTGTCGGGCCGGCTGGGGATCAGCGGTACCGACGCCAGCCGCCGCATCGCCGAGGCCGCTGCGCTCGGGACACGTCGCGCCGTCACCGGCGAACCATTGGAGCCCCAGCTGGCGACCACCGCGGCAGCACAGGCGCGTGGCGAGATCGGAACGGAGCACGTCACGGTGATCCGGGATTTCATGGCCCAACTGCCGACTGAGGTCGACCTTGGCACCCGGGTGGAGGCCGAATCCCAGCTGGCGCAGCTGGCCGGCGGACTGACCCCGGAGGGACTGCGCAAGGTTGCCCGCCGGCTGATGGGCTACCTCGACCAAGACGGCACGCTCGATGACGAACGTGAGCACGCCCGCAAGCGTGGCATCAAGCTGGGCAACCAGGAACTCGACGGCATGACCCGGATTTCGGGGTGGATCGATCCAGAACTGCGTGCGACCCTCGACGCCCTCTTCGCCAAACTCGCGGCCCCCGGACACTGCAACCCCGAGGACGACGATCAGTGCGTCGACGGCAGCCCCTCACAGGCCCAGATCACCAGCGATACCCGGACCGCCGCGCAGCGCAACCACGACGCTTTGACGACCGTGTGTCGCGCGATGCTTGCCTCCGGGAAGCTGGGTCAGCACAACGGACTACCGGTCACGATCGTCGCGACCGCAACGCTGGCAGACCTGTCTGCAGCCGCCGGAATTGCCCACACCGGCGGGGGGACGCAGGTGCCGATCCCGACACTCATCCGGATGGCCGCCGCAGCCCATCCGTACCTGGCGCTGTTCCACACCCCACGTGAGATCCAGCTGTACTACGGGCGCACCCGGCGCACCGCCAGCCCCGGGCAGCGCCTCGTCCTGCATGCGCTGGAACGGGGGTGCACGAAACCCGACTGCACCGCCCCGCCCAACCAGTGCCAGGTGCACCATGCCGAGCGCGACTGGCAACACGGCGGAAACACCGATATCGACGAACTCACCCTGGCCTGCGGGTGCGACAACCGCCTGGTCGACAACACGCCGAACGGGTGGACCACCCGAAAACGCAAGAGCGACAACCGGACCGAATGGATTCCACCGCGCCACCTCGACCGCGGTCAGAGCCGGGTCAACCTGTATCACCACCCGGAGAGGGTGCTCCGGCCCGACGAGGATGATCCCGGGTAGTCCGCGCCGCGATGCGCTGATCGAGCTACCCCCGCAGCTGTGCACCCAACAGTTCGCCGGCCCGTGCCAACGCCGCAGATTCATTCGACGTTCGTCGTGGCAGCTCTTACCCGGGGGTTCCCGTCTGGCCGGTTGCACCCGTTCCACCGGGGGATCCGGAGCCGCCGCCGGGACCGGTGGTGCCGCCGGGGCCACCGGCCGCGCCGCCGGAGCCGCCGGTGCCTGGAGCTCCACCGACTCCGCCGGTCCCACCGGTTCCCGGGACGGGCGACGACGGTGATCCGTTGCCGCCGGTGCCGCCGTTACCGCCGTTACCGCCGTTACCGCCGGCCCCGCCTGCACCACCGTTTCCTGCGACGCCGTTGGTGGCCGCGCCGCCGCGCCCTCCGGCGCCTCCCAAACCGCCGGTTCCCCCGGTCCCGCCGGTTCCGCCGTTTCCGGCGGGTGTGCCGGTGCCCTGACTGGTCATGACCCGGTTACCGGTGCCCCTGTCGGAGACCGCCACGAACTTCTGCTGACCGGCCGCGCCACCCCAGCCCACCGCGCGCCAGGGGTTGTCCGCCGGCGTGGTTTGGAGTGTCCAGGTGATGCCGTCCGGGGAGGTCATCACCCGATTGCCGGTACCGCTTCGGGCCACGGCCACGAACGTCCCGCCACCCCAAGCCACCGAATCCCAACCCTTGTCCGCGGCCGAGGTCTGGGTGGCCCAGGTGATGCCGTCGGGTGAGGTCATCACCCGGCCGCTGCCTGTTTCGGCCACGGCCACAAACTTCTTGTCGCCGACCGGACCGCCCCACGTCACCGAAAGCCAACTGTTGTCCGCCGCCGACGTCCGAGACGTCCAGGTGACGCCGTCCGGCGACGTCATCACCCGGTTCCCGCTACCCGAGGCGGCGGTCGCCACGAAAGTCCCACCACCCCAGACCACCGAACGCCATGCGTTGCTCACGGCTGTCTGGAGCGTCCACGTGACGCCGTCCGGAGACGTCATGACCGAGTTCGTACCTCCGTTGACGCTGACCGCCACGAACTTCTCCTGGCCGACCGGACCACCCCAGGTCACCGCATACCAATTGTTGTCCGCGGCGGAAGTCCGCGACGTCCACGTGATGCCATCCGGAGACGTCATCACCCGGTTGCCGACGCCGGAATCACGGGCCACCGCGACGAACTTCTCCTGGCCCACCGGACCGCCCCACGTCACCGCGTACCACTGGTTGTTCGCCGCCGGGAGTTGGGTGGTCCAGGTGACGCCGTCCGGGGAGGTCATCACCCGGTTGCCGTCTCCGCTGTTGGTGTAGGAGGTAGCCACGAACGTCTCCTGGCCGGCCGGGCCACCCCAGGCCACCGAGACCCACGACTGGTCCGCGGCGGAGGCCTGGATGGTCCAGTTGACTCCGGCGTCGGTGCCGCTGACCGAGTTGGTGCCGGCCGCTCCGGGGCCGCCGTTGCCGCCATTCCCGGCCCGGCCGCCGGCCCCACCGTTACCGCCGTTGCCGGAGATGGTTCCGCCGGCACCGCCGGCGCCGCCGTTACCGCCGGCAGCGCCGGACGCGCCCGGGTTGGCTACGGCGCCGCCACTGGGTCCGCCGGTGCCGTTGCCCCCCGCGCCGCCGTTACCGCCATTACCGACATTGCCGGCATTACCGCCGGCGCCGCCATCACCGCCGGCAACACCCGCCAGAGCCTGCGGATCAGCCGAGGGGTCGTAACC
>JBAXUD010000316.1:0-4330 GCA_037129875.1 Mycobacteriaceae bacterium | reverse complement strand
GGCCTGTTCCAGGACAGTTTCACCAAGAGCATTCCGGTGACGGTGGTCGCCGACCGCGCCGGTCTGGTGATGTACCCCAACGCCAAGGTCAAGATGAACGGCGCCCCGGTAGGCAAGGTCGAGTCGATCGAACACCTGCCCGGCGGCGGGGCGGCGCTGCATCTGGCCATCGACCCGGACTCGGTGTCGGCCATCCCGGCCAATGTGGGCGCGGACATCACCTCCTCGACGGTGTTCGGATCGAAGTTCGTCGAACTGGTGCCGCCGGACCAGCCGTCACCGCAGAACTTGCAGGCCGGCACCACGATCCAGGGCGGTGGCAAGGTGACCGTGGAACTCAACACGGTCTTCGAGAAACTCGTCTCGGTGCTGTCCCACGTAGAGCCGGCCAAGCTCAACCAGACCCTGGGGGCACTGTCGAAGTCGCTCAACGGCCGGGGCCAGAAGTTCGGTCAGACGCTGGCCGATCTCGACAGCGCCCTGGCCAACCTGAACCCCGCCCTGGACAACCTCAACCACGTCCTGGAGGTGTCGCCGACGGTCTTCAACTCCCTGGCTGACGCCTCGCCGGACCTGCTGGCCACCATCGCCAATACCACCCGGATCAGCGACACCGTCGTCGATCAGCAGGACAGCCTGGATGCCTTGCTGCTCAGCGCCATCGGAGTGGCCGATATCGGCACCGAGGTGCTCACCGAGAACCGCCAGCCGCTGGCCGACGTGCTGCACCTGCTGGTGCCCACCACCGATCTGACCAACCAGTACAACCCCGCGTTGACGTGCGGCCTGGGCGCGCTGCTCCCGCTGGCCAACGGTCCCGGCACGCCGATGCCGGGAGCCACTCTGCTGCAGGGGTTCTTCCTCGGCCGCGAGCGCTACCGCTATCCCGGCAACCTGCCCAAGGTCGCCGCGACGGGCGGCCCGCAATGCACCGATCTGCCCAACGTCGGCTACGAGCAACGGCCGCCGTACGTGGTCACCGACATCGGGGCCAACCAGGCGCAGTATGGAAACCAGGGCATCCTGTTGAACTCCGACGCCCTCAAGCAGGCGTTGTTCGGCCCACTCGACGGGCCGCCGCGCAACACCGCTCAGATCGGTATGCCCGGATGAAGCCGCTGCGGGGTACCGGGATCAAGGTCGCCGTCTTCATGCTGGTGATGCTGCTGCTCACCGTGGCGCTGTTCGCGATCTTCGCCCAGTACCGGGGCGGCCCACAGAACAAGTACAGCGCCGTGTTCGAAGACGCGTCCAGCCTGAAGGCGGGCGACTCCGTCCGGGTCGCCGGAGTGCGGGTCGGCAGCGTCAATCGCGTCTCCCTGGAACCGGACAACACCGTGACGGTCGGCTTCGGCGCGGACCGCGACATCGTGCTGACCTCGGGCACCAAGGCGGCCGTGCGTTATCTGAACCTGGTGGGGGACCGCTACCTGGAACTCGTCGACTCGCCCGGATCGTCGCGGATCCAGCCGCCGGGATCAGTGATCCCCGTCGATCGCACCCTGCCCGCCCTCGACCTCGACCTGCTGCTCGGCGGATTGAAACCCGTTGTGCAGGGGCTCAATCCGCAGGCCGTCAATGCCCTGACGAATTCGCTGATCGAGATTCTGCAGGGCCAGGACGGCAACATCGAGTCGCTGTTCGGCAAGACCTCTGCATTCACCAACTCGCTGGCCGACAACGGCCAGACGGTGCAGCAATTGATCGACAACCTGAACTCGGTGCTGGCCACCATCAATAAGGACGGCGGCAAGTTCTCCGCCACGGTGGACCGGTTGGAGAAACTGGTGACCGGTCTGGCCGCCGACCGAGACCCGATCGGCAACGCCATCACCGCGCTGGACACCGGCACGGCGTCGCTGACCGATCTGCTGACCCAGGCCCGGGCTCCGCTGGCCGGCACCGTCGACCAGCTGGCCCGGCTGGCGCCGCTGCTCGACTCGGACAAGGCGGCCCTGGACATCGCACTGCAGAAGGCGCCGAAGAACTACCGGAAACTGGTGCGCCTGGGGTCCTACGGAAGCTGGATCAACCAGTACCTCTGCGGTATGTCGGTGCGGGTGACAGATCTACAGGGACGCACCGCCCACTTCCCGTGGATCATGCAGCACACCGGAAGGTGCGCCGAGCCGTGATCATGAAACACCGGTCGCCATGCTGAAATACCGCGGCGCCAAACTCATTCGGTCAGGCCTCATCGGCCTGACGCTGATTCTGCTCGTCATCACCGTCGGCCTTCAGACGCAGCGGTTGTCGACCATGGCGACCTCCATCCGGCATCAGGCGTTGTTCCTCGAGGCCGGCGGTCTGTCGCCGGGCAACGACGTGAAGGTGTCCGGAGTCAAGGTGGGCACCGTCTCCGATGTGTCGTTGCACCAGGGCAACGCGTTGGTGAAGTTCACGGTCAACGGCAAGGTCCGGTTGGGCTCAGACACCACGGCGCACATCCGGACCGGGACGCTGCTGGGTCAGCGGGTGCTGACGCTGGAGTCCAATGGCGATGGCAGGCTGAGCCAAACCGAGATGATCCCGGTATCGAGGACCGGGTCGCCGTACTCGCTGACCGACGCACTCGGTGAGTTGGCCGGCAACACCCGCGATACCGACACCGCCGCGCTCAACCAGTCGCTCAACACCCTGTCGACCACCATCGAACGGGTGGCACCCCAGTTAGGGCCGACGTTCGACGGGATCAGCCGAATCTCCAAGGCGCTCAACGATCGCAACGCGTCGCTGTCCGGTCTGCTCAAGAGCGCCGCCGATGTCACCGGGATCCTGTCCCAGCGCAGCCAGCAGGTGAACGCTCTGATCCTCAACGGCAATGAGCTGCTCGGCGTTCTTCAGGACCGCCAGTATGCGATCGTCACCCTGCTGGCCAATACCTCCGCGCTGTCCCAACAGCTCAGCGGCCTGGTCGCCGACAACGAACAGGAACTCGCCCCGGCGCTGGAGAAGCTGAACTCGGTGACCGAGATGCTGCAGCGCAACAACGACAACGTCGGCAAGGCGCTGGCCGGCCTGGCGAAGTTCCAGCTGACCCAGGCCGAGGCCGTCAACAACGGCTTCTACTACAACGCCTTCGTCGCCAACCTGAGCCCCGCCCAGACACTGCAGCCGTTCTTCGACTACGCGCTGGGATTCCGGCGCGGTGTCGATGCCGGCCAGCCGCCGGACAACGCCGGTCCTCGTGCTGAATTCCCGTTGCCCTACAACGGAGTTCCGCAACCCAACGAGACCTGGGGCCCACCCCCGGGGCCGCCATGATGACACGCCGACGGATCACCGCCGTTTTCGCCGCACTCCTGGCCCTCCTCGTTGCGGCAGGTGTCGCACTGGTCGTTCGCAACACGGCGAACAAGCCCACCAAGATCACCGCGTACTTCTCCGCCGCCACCGCGATCTACCCCGGCGACGAGGTGCGGGTCGCCGGCGTCAAGGTCGGCAAGATCACCGCGATAGACCCTCAGGGCACGAAGGCCAGACTGACGTTGGCGGTCAATCACGGCATCCCGATCCCCGCCGACGCCAAAGCCGTCATCGTCGCCTCCAATCTGGTGGGCGCCCGCTACGTCCAGCTGGCCCCGGCTTACGGCGCCGACGGCGATTCGAGTCGGCCGACGATGCATGACGGCGCCGTCATCGACACCGATCGCACCGCGGTGCCCGTCGAATGGGACGAGATCAAAACCCAACTGTCGCGCCTGGCAACAGATCTGGGGCCCACCAGCGGTGTCTCCGGCTCATCGGTGGGGCGGTTCATCGACAGTGCCGCCACCGCGCTGGACGGCAACGGCGACAAACTGCGCGAGACCATCAAGCAACTCTCCGACCTGAGCCGCATCCTGGCCGACGGCAGCGGCAACATCGTCGACGTCATCAAGAACCTGCAGACCTTCGTCACCGTCCTGCGTGACAGCAACACCCAGATCGTCTCGTTCCAGGACCGGCTGGCATCGGTGTCCAGTGTGCTCGACGGCAGCCGCTCCGACCTCGATGCCGCCCTGACCAACCTGTCCAGCGCGGTCGTCGACGTCCAACGGTTCGTCGCCGGCAGCCGCAACCAGACCGCCGAACAGGTCGGGCGACTGGCCGATGTGGTTCGCAATCTCAGCGACAACCAGATGGCCCTGAAGAACCTGCTGCACGTGGCGCCCAACGCCATCGGCAACAGCTACAACATCTATAACCCCGACATCCAAAGCGCGCTGGGTGGTTTCGCGCTGGCGAACTTCTCCAACCCGCTGCAGGTGGTCTGCGCGGCCATCGGAGCCATCCAGAACGCGACGGGCCCGGAGACCGGGAAGCTGTGCTCGCAGTACCTCGGCCCCGC
>JBAXUD010000315.1:0-4362 GCA_037129875.1 Mycobacteriaceae bacterium | reverse complement strand
TGTTGAAGATCCGATTCGCACTCGACCACCACGTGAACCTGCGGCCCAGCCGGCTTTACGACGGGGTCAACAGCCCACTGGCCGGCAATCCCGAGATCGACTTCGTCGTCGTCCGCGAAGGCACCGAAGGCCCCTACACCGGCACCGGCGGATCAATCCGCACCGGCACCCCGCACGAGGTCGCCACCGAGGTCAGCCTCAACACCGCCTTCGGGGTGCAGCGCGTGGTGCGCGACGCGTTCGCCCGCGCCCGAAAACGGCGCAAGCACCTGACGTTGGTGCACAAGACCAATGTGCTGACCTTCGCCGGCAACCTGTGGTCGCGGATCGTCGCCGAGGTCGGCGCGGAGTACCCGGATGTCGAAGTGGCCTATCAGCACATCGACGCCGCCACCATCCACATGGTCACCGACCCGGGGCGCTTCGACGTCATCGTCACCGACAATCTGTTCGGCGACATCATCACCGACCTCGCCGCCGCGGTCAGTGGGGGAATCGGATTGGCCGCCAGCGGCAACATTGACGCCACCCGCACGAATCCGTCGATGTTCGAACCGGTGCACGGCAGCGCGCCCGACATCCCCGGCAAGGGCATTGCGGACCCGACCGCCGCGGTGGTCTCGGTGGCGCTGCTGTTGTCCCATCTGGGCGAAGACGCCGCGGCCGCCCGGATCGACAAGGCGGTCGCCGAGCACCTGGCCACCCGCGGCGGCGCCACGCTGTCCACCCGTGAGGTGGGGGAACGGATCAGAGAGCGGTTGTAGGGCTTTCCCTTTCGTCCGCGTCGGCAGGCACCATCGGGATCGCCAGCACGGGGAACAGAGCGCACACCGCAAACGCCAGCGGGTAACCGGCCGCGCCGATGAGCCCACCGAACACCGGCGCCGTCAGCCCGGTCGCCAGCAACTGGCTGGTGTTCTGAACGCCCAGCGCTCGTCCGCTCCAGAACGGACCGGCGATCTCGGCGATCGCGGTGAACGCCAGACCGTTGTCGCTCACCGTCACCACGGACGCAACGATCAGCACCGCGATGCTCCATGCCGACCCGAGGGCGTCGGTGAGCGCCAGTAGCAGCATCGCGGCGGCCGCCGCCCCGGCGAGGACGCGGATGGGACGCAAGCGCGAACCCACCCGATCCGACCAGCGGCCCGCCCCGATACGGCCAAGCGCCCCCAGGATCTGGGCGGCCGTCACCAGCGCACCGGCCGAGGCCGGCGACCAACCGCGGTCGGCCATCAGCCACACCAGCGCGAAGGTCCAGACCACCGCTTGAGGAACCACGAGGAGCACCGATGCCGCGTGGATGCGCCAGAGCAGCCGCGCGCCGCGGTACGGGTTGGCCAGATCCGCGGCGGGCGCCTCGGAGCGTGGCGGCCTCGGCGGGTCGTCCACGGCCACTGCGCACACCACTGCGGCCACCGCGCACACCGCCGCCGGAAACAGCAGGGCGGCGCCGATGCCGTGGCTATGGGCCACCTGCGGCATCACCAACGCGCCCAGGCCGACTCCCAACGGCTGGGCGGTCTGCCGGATGCCCATGGCGAGCCCGCGTTGCTCGGCGGGAAACCAGCCGACCACCAGCCGCCCGCTGGCGGAGTTGCTGCTCGCCGCAGCCATCCCGCCCAGGAAGAGGAAGACCGCGATGACCAACAGTGAATGCGATAGCGCCGCCGCCAGCGCTGCTGCAGCTGTCAGCGCAGACCCCACCCACAGCACGAAGCGCTCGCCGGCCCGGTCCACGACATATCCCCAGGCGATCAGGGTGGGCACCATGCCGAACTTGGGCATCGCCGAGATCAAACCGGCCCGGGCGAGATCCAGCCCGAAGTCGGTGTGCAGGGTGGGGATCAGGAATGCCACGCCATTGATGAAGACGTTGGCGAACAGGGTGGCGAACAAGGCGATCGCCAGCATCGACCAGCGGCGGACGGTGCCGATGCTCTGGTCCATCGGCCCATGATCCCAGCCACTAGGCTGTCACGAATGCGCCTGGGTCGTATCGCCAGCCCCGACGGGGTCGCCTTCGTCAGCATCGAGGAAGAGGGCGACGCCCCAAGCAATGATTGGGTCGCCCGGGAGATCAACGAGCACCCGTTCGGCACGCCCACCTTCACCGGACGGTCCTGGCCGCTGGGCGACGTCCGACTGCTGGCACCCATCCTTGCCAGCAAGGTGGTGTGCATGGGCAAGAACTACGCCGCCCACATCGAGGAGATGGGCGGTGAAGCGCCTGAGGATCCGGTGATCTTCCTCAAGCCCAACACCGCCATCATCGGACCGAACGTTCCGATTCAACTGCCCGCCAACGCATCCCCGGTACACCACGAGGGTGAGCTTGCCGCGGTGATCGGCCGGCCGTGCAAGGACGTGCCCGCCGCCAGAGCCGCCGATGTGATCCTGGGCTACACCATCGCCAACGACGTCTCGGCCCGCGATCAGCAGAAGGCCGACGGTCAATGGCTGCGGGCCAAGGGCCACGACACGTTCTGTCCGGTCGGCCCGTGGATCGTCACCGACCTCGACCCCTCGGATCTGGAGATCCGCACCGAGGTCAACGGCCAAGTGCGCCAACGCAGCCGGACCTCGCTGATGATCCACGACATCGGCGCGATCATCGAGTGGATGAGCGCGGTGATGACTCTGCTGCCCGGGGACCTCATCCTCACCGGAACCCCGGAAGGCGTCGGTCCCCTGGAGGACGGCGACACCGTCAGCGTCACCATCGAAGGCATCGGAACCCTGACCAACCCCGTCGTCCGGAAAGGCGTCCGATGACCCACCCTGTGCGCGTGAGGTTCTGTCCGTCGCCCACCGGAACACCCCATGTCGGCCTGGTCCGCACCGCGCTGTTCAACTGGGCTTACGCCCGGCACACCGAGGGCACCTTCGTGTTCCGCATCGAGGACACCGACGCCGCCCGCGACTCCGAGGAGAGCTACAACGCAATCCTGGAGGCGCTGCGCTGGCTGGGCCTGGACTGGGACGAAGGGCCGGAAGTCGGTGGGCCCCATGGCCCTTACCGCCAGTCCCAGCGCGGCGAACTTTACCGCGACGTGATCGCCAGGCTCCAGGATTCCGGCGAGGCCTACCTCGCCTTCTCCACGCCTGAGGAGGTGGAGGCCCGACACCTCGCCGCGGGACGCAATCCGAAACTCGGCTACGACAACTTCGACCGCGACCTCACCGACGCCCAGCGCGCGGAATTCGCCGCCGAAGGACGCAAGCCCGTGCTGCGGCTGCGGATGCCCGACGAGGACATCACCTGGGGTGACCTGGTTCGCGGCGAGACGACGTTCGCGGCCGGCACGGTGCCCGATTTCGCGCTGACCCGCGCATCCGGTGACCCCCTCTACACCTTGGTCAACCCGGTCGACGACGCATTGATGCGGATCACCCACGTGCTGCGCGGGGAGGATCTGCTGCCGTCCACCCCGAGGCAGATCGCGTTGCACCGTGCCTTGATCAGGATCGGGGTGGGGGAGGTTATCCCCGAATACGCCCATCTGCCAACAGTTCTCGGTGGTGGCACCAAGAAGCTGTCCAAGCGCGATCCGCAGTCCAACCTGTTCCTGCACCGCGACCGCGGGTTCCTGCCCGAGGGGCTGTTGAACTACCTGGCGTTGCTGGGCTGGGGCATCGCCGACGACCGCGATGTCTTCACCGTGGCAGAAATGGTGCGCGCTTTCGACGTCATCGACGTGAACTCCAACCCGGCGCGGTTCGATCAGAAGAAGGCCGACGCCATCAACGCCGAGCACATCCGGATGCTGGCGCCCGCGGAGTTCGCCGCCCGGCTGCGCGGCTTCTTCGACGCCCACGGACACGACACCCGACTGGACGACGACGGCTTCGCGACGGCTGCCGGACTGGTGCAGACCCGCGTCGTGGTGCTCTCCGATGGCTGGGAGTTGCTGAAATTCCTCAACGACGATGTCTACGCAATCGATCCGAAAGCCGGCGCCAAAGAGCTCACCGGTGATGCGGTCGATGTGCTCGACTCCGCGCTCGGCGCCCTCGACGGCGTGACCGGGTGGACCGCGGCTTCGATCGAGGAGGCCCTCAAGGGCGCGCTGATCGACGGGCTCGGCCTCAAGCCGCGCAAGGCTTTCGGTCCCATCCGGGTCGCGGTGACCGGCGCGGCCGTCAGCCCGCCGCTGTATGAGTCGATGGAATTGCTGGGCCGCGACCGCAGCATGCATCGGCTGCGGGAGGCCCGCGACGGTGCAGCCCGAAATCTTTGGTAATCTGCACAGCGTTGTTCCGCGGACTCGGAGTAGTTGGTTCTGACCAGCTGTTATGGGTGCCGATGGGGTATGGTGTAATTGGCAACACAGCTGATTCTGGTTCAGCCATTCTAGGTTC
>JBAXUD010000314.1:0-4369 GCA_037129875.1 Mycobacteriaceae bacterium | reverse complement strand
GCCTGAAAAGCGCTGAGGGGACGGCCGAACTGTTCCCGTTCCCGGGTGTGGGCCACCGAGAACTCCACCGCCGCGTCCAGAGCGCCGATGATCTGCATGCATCGCGCCCAGGCGCCCCTGCGGACGAGTTCGGCCGCCACGTCGCCGTCGACCGGGGTAAAGGACTCCCGCGACATGGCCACCGTCACGGTGTCGCGTGGTTCTCCGCCGGCGTTGCGGCCCTGCGCTATTGACACGTCGCTTGGACTGCAAGCGGCCACCAGCACGCCGTCTCCATCGCGCAAGGCAAGGACCACGGCAGCGGCCTCTGTCGCGAAAGGGACGGCGGGAACCGTCGCAGTGATCCGGTCGCCGGTGCCGGCGACGGCATCTCCCAGGGCGATGGTCAAGGGTCCGTTCTCCGGCACCGCAACCCCCGCTGTCGCGGCCAACCAACCGGCCAGCAGGTCAGTCTCGGCCAACGGCACGGTGACCCCGTGGCGGGCCAGTGCCCGCAGGATCACCGCCACCTCGCGGGGGCCGGCGCCGGAATCCTCGGTGCTGCCCAGTCGAGTGAGGCCGGCATCCTCCAGGTGCCGCCAGGCAGTCGTGTCCAGTGGGTCGGGTAGGGCGCGGTGACCGATCCGGTCGTTGAAGGAGCGTTCGCCGATATCGTCGGCCAATCGCCGCAGATCGGTGAGATCATCTGTGGTGCTGGGGAATACACCGCCGCTGAGAACGCCCATCAGCTGCGTGCCCCGCTCATCGGTGCCTTCTGCTCTTCGCGCAAGCGCTCATCGCAACCCCATCCCGCGAGCCACCATCCCGCGCAGCACCTCATTGGTACCGCCGCGCAGGGTGAACATCGGCGCATGAACGCGCGCAACCTCAACCAGCGCGGCAACGTGATCGCGGGCCGCGCCGCTCTCGGCGTAGGACAGCAGATCGGCGGCAAGATCGACGGACTCCTGCTCGAAGCGGGTACCGAGATCCTTGACCAGTGCCGCCTCGTTGACCGGCGACTGGCCGTCGGCGAGAGCCCGCGCCACCGACACCGACAACTGCCGCAGGGAGATCACCCGCGCCATCAGACCGCCGACCGCCGCGGTGGCGTGCCGGTCGAGGTCGCCCTGATCGGCAAGCATCCGAATCAGTGCGGTCAGCATCGGCGCGGTGCTCAGGATGCGCTCCGGCCCGCTGCGCTCGAAGGACAGCTCGGCGGTGACCTGCCGCCAGCCGTCGCCTTCCGTGCCGAGCAGGTTGGTGTCGTCGATGAACACCTCGTCGAAGGTGACCTCGTTGAAATGGTGCTCACCGGACATCAGCACGATCGGGCTGATGCTGATGCCGGGGGAGTCGGTCGGCACGATGAACTGACTGAAGCCGGCATGCCGGCGCTGCGGATCTAGTGGGCTCGATCTGGCCAGGATGACGATCTGGTGCGACAGGTGCGCACCGCTGGTCCACACCTTGGTTCCGGACAGCACCCACCCGCCGTCGGTACGGGTGGCCCGCGCCGACGCCGCCGCCAGGTCCGAACCGGCCTGCGGCTCGCTCATGCCGATCGCCGAAAAATACCGTCCCGCAGCGATCCTCGGGAGAATCCGACCCCGCTGCTCCTCGGTGCCGTAGGACAGCAGACCCGGTCCCACCTGCCGGTCGGCGATCCAGTGCGCGGCCACCGGCGCACCGCTGGCCAGCAACTCCTCGGTCACCACATAGCGGTGCAGATGGCCCAGCCCCTGGCCGCCGTAGGTGTGCGGAATGGTCAGTCCTAAGAACCCGGCCGCACCCAGACGGGCGCTGAACTCTTCGTCCCAACGTGACAGCCAGGCATCGACCGACGGCGTCCAGCCGAATTCGTCGCGGTCGGCCGCCAGGAACTCGCGTAAGGAGCCGCGCAGTGCCGCGAGTTCAGGTTCGTTGGCGCACAGGACGGCGAAGCCGGCCGGGGCGCCGGGTGCGGCGAAGCTGTCAGCCACGGCGTTCACCGGTAGCCGGTGACCCGGGCGATGACGGCCGGCCTGCCGTCCGGTCCGATCGCCGCGGCGTCGGCGACCGCCGAGGTGCGACCGATCCGCAGTGCCGTTGCCTCATAGACGGATTGTGCACCGGAGGTGAACGGCCGCAGGAAATTCACCCGGATCGACGCGGTCCGCAGCGGTGTCTGTTGCTCGTGGTTGAACGCTGCGGCACCCACGAGTTCGAGGCCGGCGCTACTGACACCGCCGTGGACGATGCCGATCAGGTTGTTGACCATCGGGTCGGGATGCTGCCGCAGGCGGTAGGTGCCGCCGTCGGCCGGTAGCGGTTCGACGCCCATCAGATCCGCCAGCGCCGTCTCGGGGGTCCGGGTCAGAGGGTCGTCGCCGCGGTGCAGCGGCTCCTCGGGGCCGCCGGTCAACGCAACCGTGCGCACCGTCCCGCCGCCGATCACCCGGCCTCGGTGGCTCAGGGTGCACACCGACAGCCAGGTGGCGCCGGCCGGACCCAGCGGCCGGGCGCTGGCCACCACCGGCTCGTCCGGCGCAGTCATCAGGCTCTCGACGGCACCGGGGCTCATCTCCATGTTCAGTTCGCTGGAGACCGTCCACTCGCCCTTCCCGCGGCGATAAAAGTTCACCCGGCCGCCGACGTCGTCGACCAGAACGGCCAGGGCCGCCACCGACGGCTGCCCGGTGAAGGGATTGCGCATGCCGGCGGCCGGCATCTGCGCCACCACTACGAACTCGTCCATGTCCTGCTCGAGCGTGGTGACCGCGAACCGTCTCAGCACGCTCAACGGGGTCTCCGGGTCCAGTCCCCCGGCTGGTGGCGTCGTTATCGTCATCGGCTTTCCCGGGCCGTCTCGCGGGCTACAAACGCACGCGCCTTGATGAGGAACTCCATCTGCGCTGCGACATCATCGATCGGCTGCGCGCTTCTGGTCGCTCGGCACAACACGACCGCACCCTCCAACGCGGAGATGGTGGTGTGGGCAAGTGCGGTGGCCTCGTCGGGTGCGAAACCCTCTCGCATGAACGCCTCCCGGGAGGCCTGGTGCCAGCGCCGGAAGATCTCGCCGGCCAGCGAGGTGAGTTGCTGTTCATCCGATCCCGACCCGACCGCGGCGGCCAGCACCGGGCTTCCTGTGCTGAAGTCGCTGTCGACCAGTGCCGCGCGCCACAGGCCGACCAACTGTCGCAGCAGAGCGACCGCGCCGACATCGGCGTCCTGCTCGAGAGTTGCGGTGATCTCGTCACCGGCGAATTGCAAAGCCTCCCGGAGTATTTGGCTTCGCCCGCCCGGAAAGTGGTGATACACCGAACCGCGTGGTGCACCACTGCGGGCAAGCACCGCATCGACGGTCACGCCGGCGGCGCCGCGTTCCCGGAGGAGGTCGGCGGCCGCCACCAGCATGGTGGTCCGAGTTGCCCCGCGGATCCGGGTGGTCACCGGGTGCTCAGGCCGCGCCCGAGGAGCGCAACGGCAACTCGCGCGGCGAGAACGACCGCGGATCCGGTGCCAGAAGATGCCGGCGTTTGTCGGCCCACCGGCGAATCCGGCAGCCGAGGATGTTCAGTTCCACGACCCACATAGCTACCTCCAGGGTTGGTGAAGTCGCCGTCGATATCCGACTATGGCCATAACCATAGTTATGGTGGTTAACGGTCGCAAGACGAGCCGATGACTATCGCGTCACAACTCGACGCGGTGCGTTTGTATGATTCCCGGCATAGTCCGCGCGGAGAGCGGCGGGCCACGGGGCAACGTCGGCTGGGAGGCTCATCATGCAGGTCATCACGTCCATCGACGACGCGCAGGCGCTCGTCGGCCGCGAACTCGGCGTCAGCGACTGGCTGGCCATCGACCAGCAGCGCATCAACGATTTCGCCGACGTCACCGGAGACCACCAGTGGATCCACGTCGACGTCGAACGCGCCAGGACGCAAAGCCCCTACAAGACGCCGATCGCGCACGGGTTCCTCACCCTGTCGCTGGTTCCTGCGCTCAGCAAGGACAACTTCCGGGTGGAGAACGCCAAGCTGGCCATCAACTACGGCCTGAACAAGGTGCGCTTCCTCAACGCCGTGCCGGTGGACAGTCGCATCCGGGTCCGTTCCGAACTTGCCGACGCCACCGCCAAGGGCGACGCCGTCGACCTGACGGTGAAGCACACCATCGAGATCGACGGCGTCGACAAGCCGGCCGCCGTGGCGGAGATGATCGTCCGGGTCGTGTTCTAGGGTCTGGCTTCCCCGCGAACAGACATAAAATCGCACTCCCGAGCGGCTTTTCATGCGAGTTTGTGTCTGCTCGCACGGGTGGGGCAAGCGGGGCGGGGGTCAGATCTTCGGCGTGTAGCCGAACGGCAGCAGCACGCTCTTGAGTTCGACGTACTCCTCAATGC
>JBAXUD010000313.1:0-4371 GCA_037129875.1 Mycobacteriaceae bacterium | reverse complement strand
GCCAGCCGGCTGGCTCCGGTGCTGCGCTCCAAGATCGTGGAGGGCCCGACCGGTCTGGAAACCCCCCGCGTGGTGGTGGACCCCGACTTCGATCTGTCCTTTCACATGCGTCGCTTCGGCATGCCCGAGGGGTCGACGTGGGAGAACGTCCTCGAGGAGGCCCGCCGCCAGAGTATGGCCGACTTCGACAAGGACCGGCCGCTGTGGCGAGTGACCGTGCTGGAGGGTCTGCCCGGTGGCAAGGCGGTGATGGTGCAGAAGCTGCACCACGCCATCGCCGACGGGCAGGGCGCGGTGCAGCTCGGGCTGGCGCTGCTGGACTTCACCGAGGAGGGTGCCGATCTGGGGCCGATGCCCCCCGCGCCCGAGCCGGTGCTGCTCGACACCAAGGGCTTCATGCAGGCCGTCATCCGCAACAACGTCGGCTGGGTGGCCCGCACCGCCGAGGACGCCATCCGGGGCTTCGGGCCGCTGGCCATGACCGCGCTGATGCATCCGCGGACGCTGTTCGGCAAGATCCGCGAGACCGCCGGGTCGGTGGCCCGGTTCACCAAGCTGTCGGTCGAGCCGCTGTCGCCAATCCTCAAGGGCCGCAGCATCAATTACCACTTCGACACCATCGACATGGATTTCGACCAGTTCAAGGCGGCCGCCAAGAAGCGCGGGCGGACGGTCAACGACCTGTTCCTGGCGGCGATCAGCGTCGGCATGAACGACTACCACGACAAGATGGGCCATCCCATCGACGAGTTGCGGATGAACATGCCGATCTCGCTGCGGACCTCCGCAGACGAGAGCAACGCGGTCACCATCGCCCGCTTCGAGATCCCGATCAGCAACGTCATCGACGACGTGCTGGAGGCCGCGGCCAACACGGTGCGGAGCTGGCGGGCCGAGCCGGCGCTGAAGCTGGCCGACTATCTCGCCGAGCTCAGCCGCTTCCTGCCCCCCGAGCTGGTGTCGGCCGCCGCGCAGACCTCCGATCTGACCGCCTCGAACGTGCCGGGCGTACCGGTGCCGGTGTGGCTGGCCGGGGCCAAGGTCGAGCGGATGTACCCGTTGGTGGGCACGATCGGCGCGGCGATCAACGTGACGATGTTGACCTACACCAGTACCGCGAGCGTGGGAGTGAGCTCCGACGACGCGGCGGTGGGCGACCGGGCCCAACTGCTGGAGAGCCTGCGCGTCGGGTTCCGTGAGGTGGTTGGCGAGTCATCGCTGATCGGGGACCCGATCAGCGGACAGTGACCGCGGCGCGCCTGGAGCGCTGGGAGAGCCGAGCCGAGTGGCCGTTGGCCGCATGCGCAGTGGCCTTCCTCGTTCTCTACTCGTGGGAGGTGCTGGCCGAACCACAGGGCCGCGCAGCCCACCTGGTGTCGTTGTCACTGGATCTGCTCTACATCCCGTTCGTCATCGACTACGTCACCCGGCTGCGGCTGGCCAAAGACCGCCTGCACTGGTTCCTCCGGCACCCGCTGGATCTGGCGGTGGTGACGTTGCCGTTCCTGCAGCCGCTGCGCTTCCTGCGCCTGGTCGCGCTGGCGCGGATCCTCCAGCGGGCGTTGGGGGACGCGGTGCGCGGCCGCGTCATCGCCTTCACCGTTTTCGGTGCCACCCTGCTCGTCTACACCTCGGCGCTGGCGGAGCTCAAAGCCGAGCGCTACGCCCCGGGCACCCACATCACCACGTTCCCCGATGCCCTGTGGTGGGCGGTGGCCACGCTGACCACCGTCGGCTACGGCGACCATGTCCCGGTCACCCACACCGGGCGGGCCATCGCGGTGCTGTTGATGATCGGCGGCATCTGCCTGATCGGTGTGGCCACGGCGACGGTCGCGCACTGGATCATCACCGAGGTCGCCAAGGCCGACAGCGCCCAGCAGGCGGTGACGGTCGCGCATGTCGAGGAACTGCACGAGGAGATCAGGATTCTGCAGCAGATGGTGCAGGATCGGCTGGCCGACGACGGATCCCGCCAAACCCCATCCGCCCCGGGAGTGCAAACGCCATCCGCCCCGGGAGTCTCCCGCGGGAGAGGGTAGACATTTTTGCCCACCTCGTAGCGACAAACGGCTTTGTGCCACAACAGTTGTCGCTCGGAGGTGGGCAATTTCGTTATAGGGTCGGCGGCAGTGACGGATGTGACTCGGCAGCGCGGACGTCAGGCCGGAACCAGCGCCGACGGCCGGCGCTTCCGCGAAAGCACCGTCCGCACCAGGCTCCAGCCGACCAAGTGACCAGAACGCCGCCAGCGCAAGCACACTGGCCTGCGGCGCACCTTTGAGCCGTACACATACAGCCCGATGGCGTTCACCACGATCGCGACTGGCGCCGGAAACGATTCGGCCACCGGCCAATTCGATGGAGCCGATCACCAGCGCCATCCCCGGCAGCGTGGCGATCAGGGCCGGGCTGATCACCCGCAGCAGTCCGTCGTCGGCGACGTCGGCCACAAACCAGGTGGCCAATAGCGTCACCTCGGCGGCCATGGGGCCAGGCAGCCCATGATGGCTAACCCGGCGGGTGAACCGACGGAGGCGTGACGAGTGTTTCAGGCGAGAGCGCCAGTTCCAGTTCGTCGGCAAGCTGTTCGGAGCTCGAAACCGGCGAATGCATTTGCTTCTCGACGATGTTCATCGCCAGGCGCGCATAGACCCACTGGCTGGTGGTGGTCAGCTGACTGCGGCTGTTCGAGGTGAAGGTGAGAGTCCAGCTGAACAGCGTGCTGAGCCGGTTCTTGAACCCGACCAGGTACAGCAGATGCAGGAAAAGCCAAGCCAGCCAAGCGATATAGCCGCCGAACTCCAGCTTCCCGACCTTGGCCACGGCGTGGTGGCGCGAGATCGTCGCCATGCTGCCCTTGTCCCAGTACTTGAACGGCTCCCGGGCCGCCGGGTCGTCCTGTCCCTTGAGGTCACGCTTGATGATGTTGGTCGCGTACTTGGCGCCCTGGATGGCGCCCTGGGCCACCCCCGGCACGTCCGGAACCGCCGCCATGTCCCCGACGACGAAGACGTTGGGGTGGCCCTTGATGGTGAGGTCGGGTTCGACGACCACCCGCCCGCACCGATCGACCTCGGTGTCGCACTGGTCGGCGATCAGCTTGCCCAGCGGGCTCGCCGATACCCCGGCCGCCCACACCTTGCAGGCGCATTCCACCCGGCGCTCTTCACCGGTTTCCTTGTTCTTGACGACGACGCCCATGTAGTCGACGTCGGTGACCACCGAGTTGCCGCACACCTCGACGCCCATCTTCTCCAGCCGCCGCTGCGCCTTCATGCCGAGGTTCTCCCCCATCGGCGACAGCACGTAGGGCGAGCCGTCGAAGAGCATCACCCGGCATTCGGCCGGGTCGATGGTACGGAACGCCCCGGGCAGGGTGCGCTGGGCGAGTTCGACGATCTGGCCGGCCAGTTCCACTCCGGTCGGGCCGCCGCCGACCACCACGAATGTCAGCCGGCGGGTGCGCTCGGCGGGGTCGGTGGTGACCTCGGCCGCTTCGAAGGCCCCGAGGATTCGCCCGCGCAGTTCCAGGGCATCGTCGATGGTCTTCATGCCGGGGGCGAAGGTGGCGAAGTGTTCGTTGCCGAAGTAGTTCTGCTGAGCGCCCGCGGCTACCACCAGGTAGTCGAATGGCAGCACGGTCTCCATGGTCCCGAGCCGGGAGGTGACGGTCCGGGTCTCCAGGTTGACGTCGTCGACGTCGCCCAGCAGCACCTGGCAGTTCTTCACGTTCTTGAGGATCAACCGCGTGGTGGGCGCGATGTCGCCGGCCGAGAGAATGCCGGTGGCCAACTGGTACAGCAGCGGCTGGAACAGGTGACTGGTGGTCTTGGCCACCAGGGTGACGTCGACGTCGGACCGCTTGAGGGCCTTGGCCGCGTTCAGACCACCGAACCCGGAGCCGATGACGACGACTCGGGGGCGGCGGACGGCCGGAGTGGGACTTGCCATTGGCGATTCCTTCTGGCGCGGGGCGGGACGGCATCAGGTTAGCGCCCCTACGGCGGTTTCGCGGATCGACTGAGACGCGTTCATTCGGCCCTAATTCATCAGCCGGCGATGCTAGGGTCCGCTCAGTTTCTCCTCAGACTTTTTCTATGAACGGCCCAGGGAGGGTTCCGCTATGAACGCGAGCAAGTTCGTCGGTCGGGTGGGTGGATTGGCGGTCGCCCTCGGTGTGGGCGCCGGAGCATTCAGCGGTTCGGCGGTGGCTTGGGCCGACGGCCCGTCGACAGGATCCGATGCCTCCGCAGGTTCTTCTTCGACCTCCTCCTCGGACTCGGGTGCTTCGACTGCCCGGCACTCACGCGGCAGCGCGTCGGGAACGGTCACCCGGGGCGCGTCGCGGCGATCCGGTGCCGACGCGCC